>DATCMY010000194.1:0-9702 GCA_036565505.1 Hanamia sp. | reverse complement strand
TCCTGTCTAATGCAACAATCGAAGGTTCATTTACAACAACAACATCATTATGAATTATCAGCGTATTTGCAGTACCTAGATCAATCGCTATTTCCTGAGTAAAAAAATTAAAAAGGCCCATGTTTTATTTAGGTATATTGAAAAATTACTAATGCCTGCAAAGTTGTGGAAATAAATTGAATTTACAACCTAATACTATTGCAGGTTTTTTATATAAAACGCAATTAGAAATTCTAAATTGCTTTAAAGATAATTATTGCATTATTAAATTATTATTTTGGCAAATCGGTTTATAACCATATTAGTTGTTAATAACCCAAATTAGCCATAGAAATGAGTTGATTTTTTTAATCAAGTATAATTCCTGATGAATAATGAAATTTCCTAAACAACCCAAAGATTTTGCAACATATTTTTTTAAAAAAACTGTAGTTGGTTGATATTGAAATTTAATAGCATTTTTCACATAGAAAAATAACGTTCGCATGTTTTAGCTTTTCAATTCTGCATCAGCACTCAGTTTTTCACGGGCAGCTTATTTTTTTAACAACAAATTATTTTTAATCCACAAACTCATACCCAATATCTCCACGGTAATAAATTCCATTAAAATGTATTTGTTCTAAAATTGTTTTTGAAAGTTCAATCGCATCGCCCAAAGTACCGGCAAGAGCAGAAACAGCAAGTACCCTGCCTCCGTTAGTTACCACTTCATCTTTTACCAGTTTGGTACCCGCATGAAAAACCATTACGCCGCCATCTTCATCTACATGTTTTATTGCTTCCGGATTTTCTAAATAATTAAATTCTATGGGCAGGCCTATTATGTATTCCTCAGGATAGCCGCCACTTACAGCTACAATTGTTGCAGCGTAATTTTTATTGATAATTATTTTTTGTTGATCCAATTTTTGTTGATCGGTAGCAACCAATAATTCAACAAGATCATTTTGCATACGCAGAAGTACAACTTCTGTTTCCGGATCGCCCATACGGCAATTGTATTCTATTACCATGGGTTCTTCATTCACTTTTATCAGTCCAAAAAATACAAATCCTTTATAATCTATTTTATCCTCCTGCAAACCTTTTATAGTAGGTTCAATAATTTGTTTCACAACTTTTTGCATAAAGTGTTCTGTTGCAAAAGGCACCGGGCTTATTGCGCCCATTCCTCCTGTATTCAGCCCTTCATCGCCTTCATTGATTTTTTTATAATCTTTTGCTTCAGGAAGCAATACATAATTTTTGCCGTCAGTTAGAATAAAAACACTCATTTCTATCCCGTCTAAAAATTCTTCCACCACTACTTTTTTTCCAGCATCACCAAATTTTGATTCTTGAATCATTTGTTCAAATTCACTCAAAGCGTCTGCATGATTATTGCAAATGAGCACCCCTTTTCCTGCCGCCAATCCATCAGCTTTCAAAACTATGGGTAAAGAATGATTCCGAATATACTCAAGACCTTCATTAAAATTTCCGGCATCAAACTCTCTGTATTTTGCGGTAGGAATTTGATGTTTTTGCAGGAAACTTTTTGCAAATGCTTTACTTCCTTCTAATTGCGCTCCATGGGCTGATGGCCCGGTGATAATGATGTGCTTTAATGCTTCATCATTTTTAAAAAAATCATAAATACCATTTACTAATGGTTCTTCCGGACCTACAACTACAAGTCCAATATTTTTTGACAGGCATATATTTTTTACGGCAGAAAAATCATTAATATCTATATGAATATTTTCACCAAACTGCGCTGTGCCGGCATTTCCGGGGGCAATAAATAATTGCGGGCGCGATTGACTTTGGCTCAACTTCCAACAAAAAGCATGTTCCCTGCCACCCGCTCCAAGAATAAGAATTTTCAAAATTATTTGATTTAGATAAGTTCAAAAAAGAGTTGGCAAGTTATGAAACTTAAGGATTTCTTTTCTGCATCAATTTATCAATCCCTGCTATTTTTTCGTAAAAAACGAGTTTGAAATATAATATTTATCTGTATTTTACAAAACTTTTAATGTCAATTCTTTTTTAAACCAAACTATAAGACATGCAAGACCAAACAATTCCGGCAAATATTGCTGATCATAAAAAAGGCAAACATCCCAAAGCGCTATATGTGCTTTTTTTAACTGAAATGTGGGAACGATTTGCTTACTACTTAATGGTGGGGATTTTATTTCTTTACCTAATAGGCAATAATGGCGGCAAAGGGATGACCGAAAAAATGGGAGCAGATGTAGTCGGAAGTTTTATTGCCTTGGTTTATCTCACTCCTTTTATCGGAGGGTTACTTGCAGATCGGTATTTAGGTTATATCAAATCAATTTTCATTGGTGGCACATTAATGGCGCTTGGATACTTTGGCCTGGCACTTCCGGGGAATACTGCCTTATATGTTTCGCTATTATTAATTATTGTTGGCAATGGTTTTTTTAAACCAAATATTTCTACCATTCTCGGCAATATTTATAATCGTGAAGACCTGAAGCCACTGAAAGATAATGCCTATAATATTTTCTATATGGGAATTAATATTGGTGCATTGGTTTGCAATTTTGTTGCAGCATATTTAAGAAATCAATATGGCTGGGGATATGCTTTTGCGGCTGCAGGTGTTGGTTTAATAATTGGGATGATCATCCTGGCATCTTCGCTAAAGAATGTACGCGAAGGAGAAATTAAAAAAGAAAAAAGAGCGGAAGACATGCCTATCAGTAAAATCTTTGGCTATGTATTTTTGCCGGCAATTATAGCCGCAATAATTGGGTGGATAGTCCCAACGTTATTATTTGGCTCGACCATCATGGGAAGTAAATCCAATGACGCTTTTATATTTGCCTGCCTACCGATTATAGCATTTTATATCTCTCTGTATGTTGGTGCAACAGGGCAGGACAAAAAAGGGATCGGGGCTTTGTTGTTTATTTTTGCTATTTCAATTATTTTTTGGACTATCTACAATCAAAATTCTACCGGCCTTACACTTTGGGCGCAAAAGCATACTGACAGAACCGTTTCACCAACTGCTGAAAAAATTGCCGGCTCATTAGGATTTCTTCAAAAAGTAAATGATACACCAAGATTGGTAAATAAAGTAGATGCAAATTTTATTGACATAAAAGATAACGCCAAAGTTGTTGCTTCGTTGCCAAATTATGATAGCCTTGCAGATGGAAATATTGTTGATAAGAAAACGAGGGTTGTCCAGGTAATGGGGCCGGATCCTTATTTCAACAATGTGCCAAAAAGTGAATGGCCAAAAGGAGGAGATGAAAAATTAGCCAACACAGAATTATTTCAATCTATAAATCCATTATTTATCATATTGCTTACACCGCTACTGGTGCTTCTTTTTAGTTATTTACGAAAGCGAAATAAAGAACCCGGGACTGCCAGTAAATTTGGTATGGCATTATTTATTTCCGGGCTTTCGGCATTGGTAATGGTATTTGCTATCATGTCTGTTAATTCTGTTTATTTAGAAAAAACTTCTCCCTATTGGCTTTGGGGAACCTACTTTGTATTTACAATTAGTGAATTATTATTAAGCCCCATTGGATTATCCCTTGTATCCAAACTGGCCCCGCCAAGACTTACGGCATTGCTTATGGGCGGATGGTTTTTATCTACCGCAATCGGCGGTAAAATTGCTGGTGTTATGACGAGTTTTTGGGATGTTTTTACTGATAAAAAAATGTTCTTTCTTATCTTAGTTATCTCCGCATTTATAGGAGGAATTTTAATTTTCAGCAGGTTAAAATCTCTGAATGGTATTGTAAAGGATAAAACGGGATCTGCCTAAAAAAGCAGTTCTAAAAAATAAATTAAAACCCGGAGATTTTAATTTTCCGGGTTTTTTATTGGAAGAAATTCAGGATTAGCCGGGAAAGTGATTTTCTTAATTCTT
This sequence comes from Hanamia sp., assembly GCA_036565505.1. Taxonomy (GTDB): domain Bacteria; phylum Bacteroidota; class Bacteroidia; order Chitinophagales; family Chitinophagaceae; genus Ginsengibacter. The sequence goes on along the minus strand of DATCMY010000194.1, from coordinate 5,789 downwards.
AAAGCCCTTTAAACAAAATTCATAAGTTCATATTGCTTGCCCAATATTTCCTTATCATCTGCGCCCAGCCATCTATTTAACAGCGTAGCATACACGCTTTTAAAATCAACAGTATGTTTCAAATCACCCTGGTTTAAATTATTTAAGTCCGACATAGCATTTAATAAACCTTTCTCTTTTAAGCCACCTCCAATAAAAAACATATTATTGGCTGTGCCATGGTCTGTGCCGCCACTCGCATTTTGGGCTACTCTTCTTCCAAATTCACTAAACGTCATAATAGTCACATCCTGAAAACGATTATTGTTTTTTAAATCTTTTACAAAAGCGCTTACTGCATCATTCAATTCTGTAAATAATCTTTTCTGTTGATTTTCCTGGTTTACATGCGTATCAAAACTACCGAGGCTTACATAATAAACTTTGGTATTGATATCGCTCATTATAAGCGAAGAAATCGTTTTTAAATTTTTTCCTAATTCTGTTCCGGGATAAAGTTGTGAAGAGGGATGTCTTCTGCTTTGCTGATAAATATAATCCGCACTACTCAAAGTTTCGCTCAATGTTTTATAGAGATAATCTACCACTGCTTCTTCATGTTCATGCGCGACATTTAATTCTTTAAAATATCTTTCATGGCTTGTATTATACAATCTTTTTGGATCTTTTAATGCAAGCCCCTTAATATTATTCCCTTTAAGAGCAAGGCTAAGCACATCATCTACTTCAAGCGCCTGTGTAGGTTTGTCGCATCCGCTGCATTGGGCATCCAGGTATCTTCCCAACCAACCGGTAGTGATATAATGATTACTATCGCTTGCACTTTGCCAAATATCCATACTGCGAAAATGAGAACGGTCCGGATTTGGATAACCAACATTATTCATTATTCCCAAGCTACCTTCATCAAAAAGCTCCTTAAGAAAAGGTAATGCAGGATTAATTCCTGCTTCATCCGTAAGCTTTAGAGCCACCTCTTTTTGAATGCCCAGCTTTGGCCGCGATTTATAATAAATATCATTTCTGATAGGAATAACTGTATTTAATCCATCATTTCCACCGCTGAATTGCAGCACGACCATAACCTTATTGCCAGGAGGAACCGCAGCAGATTTCTCGAAAGCTTTTAAAAATTTCGGCATCATTAAAGACGCAGTCGCCAATGAGCCAATTTGTAAAAATTCTTTTCGTTTGAACAGCATATAAAAAGATTTAAAGCCCCATCCCAACCCTTCCCGGAAGGGAAAGGAACATTATTTGAGGTATTATATATTTTGAAATTCTTTTCTATTTATTTAAAGTTAAACTTCACAAAATCTTATATCATTATAAAGTAAAAGCAAGTTGCGTTTCCCCCTTTCGGAAGAAAGGGGGCTGTCTTTAGCACAACTGATATTCCGGAGTACTCATCAATTCTATCATGGTTGTTTTAATATAAGCCTCCCGGGATGTATCATCAATATACCGGTTCAAAATATTAGAATTAATAGTACCCCTCGTTTGCAAAACGACATCACTCACTTTTTTCATCAGGTTTTCTTTTGGCGTTTTATCAAACACTTTTATCACTCCTGTCCAATCAACCGTTACATGGAGCCGATTTGCTTTAGGTTTTTTATCCACGCCTTCCATACCCATCATTGCATCATCATCATCTTTTGGCCTTATTAAAAATTCATCGGCATTGGTAAGTATTTGTGGAATACGCATTCTGAACATTAGAGAGCTGCTATCGATCCAGTTTTTACCGCCGGGCCAGCCTGCTACATTAGGAGGATAAAACAAAATTTGCCCCAGTGCTCGTTCAAATAATAATTGAGCTTCAGGTTTTTCCAATTCCATTGGTATTAATCTGCGAATACCTACGACTAATTCTACCGGGGATTTTATTCTGGTTCCAATATTTTTTTCTTCATAAAACCATTCACTTTTATAGATATCTTCCAGGAGTTTTTGAATATTGTAATTACCCTGGTAAAAACCTGAGGCCAGCGATTCAACTTTATCTTTATCTATATCATCATTTACAAAATATTTATAAATTTTTTGTGTAATGAACCTGGCAGTTGCTTTTTGTTCCAATAAAATATCAATGATATCATCTCCATCAAATTTTCCTGTTTTCCCCAAAAAGGTTTTGGTGCCGGAATCATGAAGAAAAGGTCTGTCAACAAATTCACCTTTCAAATTAAAACCCCAACCCGTAAATGCTCTTGCTCCTTCTTTCACATCCTCTTCGGTATAATTACCGCGCCCCATGGTGAAAAGTTCCATTACTTCCCGTGCAAAATTTTCATTGGGGTGTTTTTTATTATTTTGTTGATTGTTCAAAAACCCAAGCATGGCAGGGCTTTTACTTACCTCACGAAGCAGATCACCAAAATTGCCAAACGCATTTTGGCGTATTACATTTAAAAGTTGTTGTTGAAAATAAATATTAATTGCCCTGCAGGCAAAATGCCCATGCCAGAAAAGGCTCATTTTTTCCCTTAGCTGTGCTTCACTGTTTATCATTTCGCTTAGCCAGGTAAGGTTAAGATTTTTAAGATCGTCTACCGATTGTTTTCTTAATTGCTTTTTTTGCTCCTGGGTAAGTTGCTGCATCCTGCCCAGATCCTGAACTCCTTTTATAAGTCCATCAAATGCATTACTGGCTACATTAATTTCATCAGGTTTTTTTGAAGAAGTTTTCATCAAAACTTTAAACAGTTCTTTTTGAGAAACATGTTCAAGTTCATTAGCATTTTCAGCCATTGGGCCGAAAGCGGCACGCCATAGCAAATGTTGATTTTTTACCTGATTTGAGAGGAACATATTTTAATCTATTGTACCTAAAAAGATGTGGTTAATTTTTCACACAATTAAGGTAGTAGACTAAACGTAAATCGGATAGTTTAATGATTTATAATTTTCTTAAAAAAAATTATAAATGCCTGACAATTTGAAATATTTCCAGGATTAAGTAAGTCATCCCTATCTAATTAATTATTTCAGATCCAAAATAACTATGCAACACTTCCGGCAATATAATTCCCTCCGGGGTTTGATTATTTTCTAATAATGCAGCGACGATCCTCGGCAGCGCAAGAGAGGAACCATTTAATGAATGCACCAATTGTGTTTTGCCCTCAGCCTTAAAACGGATCTTCATTCTATTGGCCTGAAATGCTTCAAAATTGCTGACAGAGCTTACTTCAAGCCATTTTTCCTGGGCAGCACTATATACTTCAAAATCATAAGTAAGCGCAGAAGTAAAACTCATGTCGCCTCCACATAAACGAAGAATACGATAGGGCAGATTCAATAATTGCAATAATTTTTCAACATGCAAAACCATTTCTTCCAAAATCCCATAGCTTTTTTCAGGATGTACTAATTGAACAATTTCAACTTTATCAAATTGATGAACACGGTTTAATCCACGTACATCTTTACCATAGCTTCCTGCTTCACGCCGAAAGCATGGTGTGTATGCTGTCATTTTTATTGGCAAGTCCTCTTCTTTAATAATTTCATCCCGGTAAATATTAGTAACGGGGACCTCTGCTGTAGGAATCAAGAATAAATTATCTAAGCTTGCATGATACATTTGTCCTTCTTTATCGGGCAATTGCCCGGTGCCATAAGCACTGGCTTCATTTACCATCAATGGCGGCTCATATTCAGTATAACCAGCCGCTGTATTGTAATCCAGGAAATATTGAATTAAAGATCTTTGCAGTTTAGCACCTTTGTTTTTATAAAAAGGGAATCCGGCTCCGGTAACTTTATTACCCAATTCAAAATTGATAAGATCATATTTTTTAGCCAAATCCCAATGTGGTATTGCGCCTTCATAAAGCATGGGAATCTGCCCTCCTGTTCTTACTATTTCATTTTCTTCAGGCGTTTTTCCTAACGGAACAGAAGTATGCGGAAGGTTAGGCAATTTTATTAAATCATCCAGGAGATTTTTTTCAACAATGGTTAATTTTTCACTCACCGGTAATAAAAAAGTTTTTAGAGTAGCCACTTCCCGCTTCTTTTCTTCAGCCATTTCTTTATTACCCGTTGCCATTAATTGCCCTATTTCTTTCGAAGCGGAATTTATTTTCGCCTGTATTTCATCAAGTTCATATTGAAGTTTTCTTCTTTCATCGTCATGAGAAATAATTGTATCAACCAATGAACTATCTAAAAAGTTTTTTTTAGCCAATCTGCTTAATACTTCTTCCCTGTTTGCCTTTATATAATTAACCTGTAACATAAATTCTTTCGCTGATTTAGATTGCAAATATAAAAGCTATGTTGTTAATACTGTTGATGGGTTGGTAAGTTGATTTTTATTTCACCAATCAACTATTAACCATTTAACTATTTAACCAATTAAGCAATTATCTCTTTAATTTCGCCTGATGCAGGCTCAAGATGATTTACAAACCCGTTGGTGGAAATTAGAAGGAAAATTTATAGAAAAATTTGGCAAAAAGCCGGATGTGGAGACCATTTTATTTTTAATAGGCATACAGGAACTGGGAAATTTCAAAAGTAAATTTACCAAAGAACAAAAACAGGATCTTATGCATGTAGCGGTGTGCACACTTCTTGGTCAAAGTGGTTATTATAAAACAGAAGGTTTTGACGAAGATGGCTGGCCACATTTTATCCAGTTAAAAGCTTTGCCAGAATATAATATGACCGAGCAGGAAAACTTTTTAAAAGACCATATTTTACTTTACTTTGAAAATATAGGTGAACCTTTTCAAAAATTTTAAAAAATGAAAAAACTAATCTTTCTCATTTTTATTGCATTTTTAATTTCATGTACCGCATCAAGGTCTAAAAAAGTAATTACCCCAATACAAGTTCTTGTAAAAATTGAAACTGATTCGGGAACCATGGTTGCAAAGCTGTATAACCAGACACCATTGCATAGAGATAATTTTATCAAATTAGTGAAGGAACATTTTTATGACGGGCTTTTATTTCACCGGGTAATTAAAAATTTTATGATCCAGGGCGGTGATCCTGAGAGTAAAAATGCACAGCCCCGGGAACTTCTTGGTGATGGCGGATTGAAATATACCATTCCTGCTGAATTTGATACTTCGTTATTTAATAAAAAAGGTGCAATAGCGATGGCAAGGGAAAGCGATGATGTAAACCCTAAAAAAGCCAGCAACTCAACCCAATTTTTTATCGTAGAAGGTAAACCGGTTACCGATGAGCAAATGGATCAATGGGAAACTCAATTCAAAATAAAAATTCCTGAAAATCACCGTGCGGTTTACCGAACCATTGGCGGAGCACCTTTTCTAGATATGAATTACACAGTTTTTGGAGAGGTAATAAGTGGTTTGAATGTGATTGATAAAATTGCCAATGCCCCTAAAGATGTTAATAACAGGCCGTTACACGATATTAAAATGAAAATTTCTATCGAAAAATGAAATGTATTTAAGAAGTTTCAATAAAAATATTAATTTGCGAATTAATATTTCTTCTTACAAAATAATTAAACAAATGAATTTTCCACAAAACCTTAAATACACCAAAGACCACGAATGGATTTCTATCGATGGCGACATCGCAACCATTGGCATTACTGATTTCGCACAACACGAACTGGGCGATATAGTGTATGTGGATATTGATAGCAAAGGCAAAACTCTTCCTGCAGAAACTGTATTTGGAACCATAGAGGCAGTAAAAACTGTAAGCGATCTTTTTCTTCCCGTTTCCGGAACGGTTTCAGAAGTGAACCCGATTTTGGAGAAAGAACCCGAAAAAGTAAATACAGATCCTTATGG
>DATCMY010000193.1:0-7345 GCA_036565505.1 Hanamia sp. | reverse complement strand
ATGGTCTAATGCGTTGACATCGTGCACTGCGCCTTCTGTAATAAATATCCACGCAGGTATATTGCCATCTAAATCAATTAAAGTATGTGCTTTAATTGCTCCTTTCTTTTTTCTAAATTTAGCCCATGGAAATAAGTTAAGACATAAATCAATTGTGGTACTATCGAAGGCATAAACAGTAGCATCTAACTCTGCTAAAAATTCATTGTCCCCTTTATACAACTTCCGTGCATAGCCAATAAGATACTGAGCATATTCACAATAGATATTCCAGTTTGTTTTTTCATTCCAATATGCCAATGTAGATTTGGCTACTTTGGATTGAATACCACAATGGTATAATTTACTACCGAAGGCTTCTAAACAAGATTCAATATCCCGTAAACTTTCCCGGTATGTAAGTTGAGCAAACACCATACAAACATATTGCTCCCAACAACTAAACTCCTGAGCCTTATAGTTGCCTTTATATTTTTCAATACTCTTATCAAATTGATATTTTGGCATGTACGTCAATATCTGTGACAATAAGCTTCGACCTGTATTCATAGCTTTTGAAGCTAATTGAATTCAAATCGAAAAATATCTTTTTAATCTAAAAGAACCTGTTTATAGTACTTTCAGCCAATTGGAAGGGGCGACAGTTGGACAGTAGTGAAATTAAATATTGGAAGACTATAATACCAAAATATTGCATTAAACCAACGAGCCGCGCCCTAAAGCGTGGCTCGTTTCCGGCCTTTAATAATCATAAAAATAAAAGGGGCAAACCTACTGGCTTTACCCCTTTGAAAATTTAATTAAAGAATTGAATCATTTCACCCTTTGCAAAATCCTCGCACAAATTAAATGCCTTTTGTGTCCTCAGTTGTCCTGTACCACCCAGTAATAAGGACTTTAATTTTGCTTCATCATTTTTGTAAGTCCTTACATTTTGGAAGTAACCGGTTACCCCATTATAGGCACCGAACAAACTACCTTTGGTAGTTGCTAATTGTTGGCTTTCATTGGTCATCGCATATTCAAAAGCAGCATCCGTCATATTTTTAAAGCAGGTTGATAATTCATCATCATTACCAGCCTGAATATTTTGTAACACTTCCTTGTTAGGTACCAAAGCCATTTGAATCAGTTTTTTCACTTCCGGATCAGTAATACGAACCTTTGCCCACTGATTAAAAATCCCTTCCAGTTGAGCGCTTAACCGGCTGGTAATACCCATCAGTTTATGCGCTTCTTCCAGCCGTTCTTTTGCGTTGGCGGTATGCCGTATTTTAAAAGCATTGCTATGATTGTGAAGGGCGGCATTTAAAGTGTTATTGCAAACAATCCTCACAGGTGTGAAGGCCGCAGTAATACTACCGCCGCCATCATGAGATGTGGTTAAAAATAAATACTGTTCAAGCAGATCATCATTGCCCACTCTAATGTAGCCAGGTAATTTAGCGGTAATAAAAATGCGTTCCCCCTTTACCCAAAGCACCGGCGGTTTCATATTGGATTCCGTCACCACCCACAATAGCATCAAAAAAACTAAATGCATCCGTATTTTGCACCACTTCATAATCTTTGCCCACTACACCCAAAACAGATTCGTTATCAGTTCTAATAGTTGCAAAAAAATCCGGTACTTCTATTTCAGGAATTTTGATTTCAGTAACCCTGCCTTGTAGGCAGGCAGGCTCATTGGCTGCTTCGTTTTCATTATCCAACGTAAACAGTTTTCTTTTGGCTACGGTATAATCAAGCCCTGCAAATTTTAGAGCTTCCGCATTGGTTGGGTAATCCTGAACAATTTGCCCCAATCCATGCCATGCTTTTTCTTTAACTGAAAAAAAACTGTGCCTTCCAGTGTGTTCATTGAAATTGATATTATGTGACATAATTTATTACCCCTTTTAACTTATATCCCACAGGCGGTTTTACTGTGGTTTTGTTGATTAAATAATTTAAACCGGGCATGCGCCTCGTTCGTTCTCATCGTAGCAACCCGGCCCTGTAAAAGGATTTGGCAAAAGCAAGGTTTTTGTAAAAAGAATACGACCCCGCCAATAGATAACCGAAGGAGGCCAGAATAGGGGTGGAGATTGTTTTTGCAAAACAGGAAGCCAGCCGCAATGCAATGGAGGTGCAGACCTTGCTTTTGACAAACCTGTCAGGAAATTTGCGACAGATAAGGATGAAGGAGTTTTTTTGAAAATTATTTTAAGTCAACCGCTTTGCATCAATCGTAACCGTTTGCAGCATCCGGAATAGTGTTTGGCAGGAACGAACCAATCTCAATTCCCAATATATTTATCCGGCACAGTTCTCGCGACTTATTTGCCGGAGGCGAAAAGAAATAAGACGGGCGTACTGTGCAGGGTTTTTGAAAAATCTTTATTTAAATCAACTAAGTTTTCTTTTTAAAAATTCGCATTGTAGCCATCCATGAGGCTGCTTTGCAGTGAATGACAGACGGCAGCATCGATGTAATGAGCCTTCGGGCAGAAAGTTATGTGACAACCTTTATGCGCAGGGCTTTTGTGGGTTGGTTAAGGTTGCCATAACGATAAGATGTGTTGGCCAGGCGAATGGAAACGATAAAACTGCACGGAAGGAAGCAGCGGAAAAGCTGCCTACACAATATGGCATTGAAGCACCTCATCCCGGGGCAGGAGGGATGTGGTGGCAATCGTATTGGGCCAGGAAATGCTGACAGTATTTAAAACATAAAAATCCGTTAGGGATTGCAGTGAAAATCCTTCGAAGAAGATTGAAGCGAAAGCCCGGCCCGAAGGGGAACGGCCAATTTATTGACAGCTTTGATCAAACCGATTTTATTCTTTGCCTGAAGTTTATTAATCAAATTTTGCCGGTGTGTATAAACAGTTTTTTTAGCCATAAATAAAATTTGAGCAATGCGATCATTTGTCATTTCCATTATAATCATTTGCAACACGTAAGTTTCAAGACGCATCATAATTTTCTTTCTGTCAGCAGGCATGCTATTGATTATTATATGGAAGTGATCAGTTAAAGTGTTCAGCCAGGCTCTCAATCCCTGAAAGTATGAGCCAGTTTAATTTCTGCCATAATTTTAATACAGGTAGTTTTATTACCTGTCCTATAACTCAATATTTTAAAAGTTTAAAAATAATTATGGAACATCAATCTCCTTTTTGATAAATACAATGAAGCCTCGAAATAAATAGCGCATCGGTTTATGCCGGATATCCTGCCATTAAGCCCTGCAAGCGTTTTCAACATTCGGTGTATAACAAATAAATGAAACCTTTGTTTTCAAATTTATATTGCATTCGTTTTGGTTACGGTATTTAATTCATACCGTATTAAAAGGGAACCGGGTGCAAATCCAGGGCTATCCCCGTAGCTGTAAGCTCCTTATTTGTTTAATCTTCATGCCACTGTTGCAAAAACGGGAAGGCTTTAAACAACAGAGTAAGTCAGAAGACCTGCCAAAATCAAACAATGGTAACAACGCTTTCGGAGGAAAGGCAATCGTACTGACAGTCTTCTCCACTTTATTGTTGGTTTATTCTTTCAGCGCTATGCTTTTTGTCTGCAGGCAGAATTTTTTAAAAATTATTGGCTATGCAACACACAGATGAAATCCTTTTAAAAGAAAACAAAGACCGCTTTGTCATTCTCCCTATCAAGTATCCAAAAATTTGGGAACATTACAAACGCCACGAAGCCAGCTTTTGGACTGCCGAAGAAATTGATTTAAGTGGTGACCTTAAAGACTGGGAAAGCATGAATGATGGCGAACGTCATTTCATCTCACATATATTGGCATTCTTTGCAGCAAGCGATGGTATTGTAAACGAGAACCTTGCAGTCAACTTTATGAGTGAAGTGCAGCTGCCCGAAGCAAGGTGCTTTTATGGTTTTCAAATAATGATGGAAAACATACACAGTGAAACGTATGCTTTGCTCATAGATACCTATATTAAGAACTCTGAAGAGAAACATAAATTATTTCATGCAATAGATACTGTGCCTGCCGTAAAGAAAAAAGCCGAATGGGCTTTGCGGTGGATAGAGAATGGAGACTTTGCTGAAAGGATTGTTGCTTTTGCTGCGGTGGAAGGAATATTTTTCAGTGGCAGTTTCTGTTCCGTTTTTTGGTTGAAAAAAAGGGGGCTCATGCCGGGGCTTACCTTTAGTAATGAGCTCATCAGCCGTGATGAAGGTTTGCATTGTGAGTTTGCCTGTTTGCTCTATAGCATGTTGCAAAATAAACTATCGCAGGAAGAAGTGTATGCCATCATCACCGATGCGGTAACCATAGAAAAAGAGTTTATCACAGAGGCTTTGCCTGTTGGTTTGATTGGAATGAATGCCAGACTGATGCAGCAATACATTGAATTTGTGGCTGACAGATGGTTGAGTGAATTGGGTTATCCTAAAGTGTATAATTCCACCAATCCCTTTGATTTTATGGAAATGATTTCGCTGCAGGGCAAGACTAACTTCTTTGAAAAAAGAGTTGGTGATTATCAGAAGGCCGGGATAATGTCTGATAAAGAATCACAAACATTTTCATTGGAAGAAGATTTTTAAACCCATTAAAATAAAAATATTATATCATGTTTGTAATAAAAAGAAACGGCAAAAAAGAATCCGTAAAATTTGATAAAGTAACGGCCCGTGTAGAAAAATTATCCTACGGTCTTAGCCCGATTGTAAATGTAATTGATGTTGCTAAAAAAACCATTGAGGGCATTTATGAAGGTGTGCCTACCACAGAGCTGGATAACCTCGCCGCTGAAACAGCAGCATCTTTAACCATTACACATCCCGACTACGCCATCTTAGCTTCAAGAATTGCAGTGAGCAATTTGCATAAGAATACTGTAAAGAGTTTCTCTGAAACCATGAGAAAACTCTATAATTATACTGATGAAGCAACAGGAAAAAAATTACCGCTCATTGCAGATGATGTAATGCAGATTATTGAAGACAATGCAGACTTGCTCGACAGCACTATTATTTACGACCGCGATTTTGCATTTGACTATTTTGGTTTTAAGACTCTTGAAAAATCTTACCTCTTGCGCATTAATGGTAAAGTGGCAGAACGTCCGCAACACATGTATATGAGAGTAGCCGTAGGCATCCATAAAAATGATATGGAGAGCGCTGTTAAAACCTATTATTTAATGAGTGAACGCTGGTTTACACATGCCACACCCACACTGTTTAATGCAGGTACTCCCAAGCCGCAAATGAGTTCTTGTTTTCTTTTAACCATGAAAGATGATAGCATTGATGGTATTTATGACACTTTAAAACAAACTGCGAAGATCTCCCAAAGTGCCGGTGGTATTGGCCTGGCCATTCACAACATCAGGGCAACAGGCAGCTACATTGGCGGAACAAACGGAACAAGCAACGGCATCATACCCATGCTCCGTGTGTTTAATGATACAGCAAGATATGTTGACCAGGGCGGAGGCAAACGTAAAGGTGCATTTGCCATTTATTTAGAACCCTGGCATGCCGATGTTTTCGAGTTTTTAGACTTAAGAAAAAATCATGGCAAAGAAGAGATGAGGGCAAGGGATTTATTTTTTGCTTTATGGATAAGTGACTTGTTTATGAAACGGGTAGAAGCCAATGGTGCATGGAGCTTGTTTTGCCCCAACGAAGCACCCGGGCTTAGTGAATGTTGGGGAGAAGCCTTTGAAAAATTATACATTCAATACGAAGGAGAAGAGAAGGCAAGAAAAACCATCAAAGCACAAGAACTTTGGTTTAAAATTTTAGAGTCACAAATTGAAACCGGCACACCTTATTTATTATATAAAGATGCTGCTAACAGCAAAAGTAATCAGCAAAATTTAGGTACTATTAAAAGCAGTAATCTTTGCACAGAAATATTAGAATATACTTCACCTGATGAAGTGGCAGTTTGTAACCTAGCTTCTTTGGCATTACCCCGTTTTGTAATCAATAACCTATTTGACCACCAAAAATTATTTGAAATCACTTACCAGGTAACCAAAAACTTAAATGCGGTTATTGATAACAATTATTACCCTGTTGAAGAAGCAAGGAATTCAAACATGAAGCATCGGCCAGTTGGCTTGGGTGTACAAGGCTTAGCGGATGTGTTTATTATGCTGCGCCTTCCATTTGAAAGCGATTTGGCAAAAATGTTGAACAAGAACATTTTTGAAACCATCTACTTTGCCGCCTTGACAGCCAGTAAAGATCTGGCAAAAGAACATGGGGCTTATGAAACTTACCAGGGTTCACCGGTTTCAAAAGGAATTTTTCAGTTTGATATGTGGGGGGTAGCTCCAACTGATCGCTGGAATTGGGCTGCATTAAAAGAAGAAGTAAAACAATATGGCATAAGAAACTCCCTATTGGTTGCACCGATGCCTACTGCATCTACCTCACAAATATTTGGTAACAACGAATGTTTTGAGCCTTACACATCAAACATTTATACAAGAAGGGTACTAAGTGGTGAGTTCATCATTGTCAATAAACATTTGCTGAAAGATTTAATACATCTCGGTTTGTGGAATAATGTAATGAAGAATAAAATTATTGCAGCCAATGGATCTATACAAAACATTGAAGAAATACCAGCCGATATAAAAGACCTGTACAAAACCGTTTGGGAAATCAAGCAACGCAATTTAATTGATATGGCAGCCGACAGGGGTGCCTATATCTGTCAATCACAATCATTGAATTTGTTTGTAGATAGTCCAACAGCATCGAAACTTACTTCCATGCACTTTTACGCATGGAAGAAAGGTTTGAAAACAGGCATGTATTATCTGCGTTCACAGGCAGCTACACAGGCGGTACAATTCACTATAGAAAAACTTAGTAATAAAGAAACAGAACCTGCTATTCCAAACATTGCACAAACAAAAAATACAGCATCTGATATTGAACCTGCAACAGATGGTGCCACATGTAGTATGGAAGATGGATGTGTGAGTTGTGGTTCCTGATTATTATTAAAATGAACTTAGCCCGAAGATGGGGTACGTTGCCAAAAGGATATTGGACAATAGCCCTATACGGATTTTTGAAAAAACCTTTGATAAGAAGGTTAAAAAATTACTAATCAAAGCAAGCCAGGAAAGAGAAATAAAAAGGAATAATAACATCACTCCTTCATGCTTTTTATTTATTTTAAGACATCTCCGGCTAATAGGTAAAGCCAAGTCCTGTTTCATGAAAATGAAAAAGTTACTTCTTGTTTCCTGATTTTATGCGAGTGCTTTATGGCACAGCCATAAAATTTCCTTTGCAGTAACGGCTAAATCATATTTTGATGTGCTGGATAGGTACAACTCCGTTGGGAGTTTTTTTA
>DATCMY010000192.1:0-3481 GCA_036565505.1 Hanamia sp. | reverse complement strand
CATCCGGGCGTATCGCTTTACTGTCCTCCGGTCTAGGATCAGGGCTTTACCAATTGCAGTAAAGCTTAATTTTTCTCTTTTTAGTCGTTGAACTTCATGATACATAATCCAGTCTCCTATCGTTTTTTTATCCATACTTTTCTGCCTGTTTTTATGGCAGCGTAAAGCTGGACTTTTAATGATAGATCATGCATCCTTTTCTACCAAATTGTACATTGTTATTTACCGAAACTGTACATTACTATTTACCGAAGTTGTACATTGCTATTTACCGATTACACCCGTGTTATCATCATAGTTGTAATAAAGTTTGTTAGAACTGATTAACTGACCTTTGATATTGAAATAATCCCAGGTATCAGATACAGGTTTTCCTTGAGTGTCATAAGTAAAGCTATGTATATGAAGTGATCTGGAAGTATCGCTTCGATTAAAGGAATCAACGATTTGAGAGATTCGGTAAACAGAATTAAAAGATGACGTTTGAGACCAAAGAATCTTTAGAATATTATTTTTATTGCTCGTAGCCCAAAATTCAATGCTGTCGGGCTTTTCGCAGGATATGACTGCATTGGTGCAAAAAGTAAAAGCAAAGCTCGATCTGGTAAACGATTATGTTGCCGAAGGGAAAATGAAAACCGATGTTGCATTTATTAAAGCACTTGTTGGCAAAGTAAAAATATTTTATAAGAAGCCCAATCAGTTTAAACTGAAAAGAGATCATGGCATTTCCATTTTGCCTAAAGGTGGCGTAAGTGTAAACATGAGTTCGGTAATTGCCACCACTAATTATGTTGCCTTGTATGCAGGTGATGCAGTAATAGATGGTATAAATACAAAAATTGTAAAGCTGTTACCCATGAACGAAAACAGCGATATTGTTTTAACCACCATGTACATTGATGAACCAAATCTTTTAATAAAAAAAGCAATCACCACCACCAAAGAAAACGGGATATTTGAAATGCAATTTGCCTATGGCGATTACAGTAAATATGGACTGCCCGATAAAGTAATTTTTGGGTTTAATACCAAAGATTATAAAATGCCAAAAGGCATCACACTTTGGTTTGAAGATGGCGACAAACCCACTGCCGCCGATAAACTAAAAGGCAAAAAAGGAAAAGTAGAAATCACTTACACTTCTTATATCATCAACCAGGGCGTAAGCGATGATGTGTTTAAATAATGATGTACTAAGCTGCATTACTACTATTTAGCTTTTGTTGCGTCGCACACTTGTACCGATGGAATATTATTGAACTTTTACCCGACTCTCTATAGATATTTTTCACACCGGGAGGAATTTGCAATCCCGTTCAATGAACTTTGGATTTGTAATCCATCAGTTCAATAAAGTTCAGAACTTGGAAGAGTGCGGTGCTATTAATTACAACAGCGGGTATCATAAAAAATAAAAGCGTCCGAAGTCTTTTAAAACTCCGGACGCTTTTATTTAAAATTTTGATGCCGCTAATTTATTTTATTTTGGCTGTGTAACAGTATTCATTTGAAGAGTTACCGCAGTTTGTGCCAACAGCCTTCCATTTATTGAACCGCCAGTCTTTAAATTAATACCTGTCTGCCCTAAAATGATCCCTTCAAAATGACTGGTTGTTCCGAAGGTAACGGCACCTGCAACCTGCCAGAAAATATTCTTTGCTTGTGCACCGCCGTTCAAGGTAACTCTCACTCCGGAACTCATATCAAGGGTACCCGCAACCTGGAATATCCAGACATCGTCCGGACCGCCCGAAATTGTGATATCCGTTGGGATGATAACCGGACTTGTCCATTTATATAAGCCTGGTGTAAGCGTTTTGCCGCCAATACTTCCGGCACCCAAATTCAGGAAATCCGGGTTAATACGCCCTGCAGCATCAGTGTATGCAGTTTGCATATTACTAACTGCAGTGGTTAATAGCGTGGCGTTAGTCACCTTGCATGCAGGACCGGCAGCATTGACCGAGTATATTGTCCCTGTCACTTCCGGGCAACTTATTACAAGCGCTGCACCTGTGATTGGACTGGTTCCAATATCACCTGTAACGGTAGATTTATAGACATCTGTAATTCCTGTTTTTGACAGCATCACAAAATTACCTGCAACCCCAAGGTTTACCACTGGTTGTGGGGTTTGTGGCAGAAGCGTAGATGCTGATTGTATCGAAGGCGTCAGGGAAGATGAACTGGTAGCCTGATCTTTCTGGCAACCTGCTGTTAATACAACCAATAAGGTTGCAATAGCAGGTAATAATAATTGTTTAGTGCGCATGATATTGATTTTATTTAATTGTGATATGATTAAACTTTAAGTTACTTCCGAATCAGAATGCCGGTTCGCTAATTAATTCGAGCAGGTCTTATACAGTTTTAATATGTATTACTCAACTTATGGATTATCATGCCTTTGATAATATTAATGTAGTTATCTTCCATATACCTATAACCATGCCAAAGTCTGGCTATAGACCAAGCGTTACCATATTCCAGTGTAAATAATTTGACCGTTGATTGAATTCAAAAATTTTGGCAAGCATTATTTTTTCTATCAGATACAATGTGTTTCTTTGAATGAATGATGTGAGGGACAATTTGTTTTATTGTTGAAAACATCGTTCAATAACAATCGTTTTAATAAGCTCTATGAACAATGAAAAGAAACTTTGCAGGGAAGCAAATTTCAAGGCAGGGATTTCACTTTGAGTACGATTATTTTCCGCCATTAGCCTTTAGGTCTGCTATACAGTTAGCATCGGGTGACGGAATATTATTTGTTATCAATGCGGCAGGATTATTATTTTCCACACCATAATTCATAAGACAATTTGTATTACTGCAATGGTATCCGTGGGCAGCATCTTTATGATCTTGCTGCATAGCAGAGCCAAGATCTACCAGCCCCATCAGATGTCCGAACTCATGTTCAAATAGTGTACTGTAAAACACAGTTCTGCTCACTTGCCCGGCACCTCCTGAGTTAGCATTTATCAATTTGCCAAAAACACAAATGGAAGTGTTCCAATACGATACCCCCAATATATTGGGTATATCATAATCAGCATCAAGTATAAATATATGAACTGCTATTGTGCTGCCGCCGGTAAATTCAGTACGGTTACTTTTTTCAATGCTAACTATTTGGTTTAAGGTTAAAGTAGAGGCTCCGCTTGCGGCAATCTGTTTTTGATCTACCTGTATTCCCCCGGGTTTATTGATGTAAGTATTTAAAAAACTTACCAGGTTATTTATTGCTGTTGCATCAGGTGCATAACCAGGCATGTATTGAATTTCTATTTTTAAGGAAGTGTAAGCAGACGAGTCGAGTAAAGCTTTAGAAGATGTTCCAAGTGTTTGATAATCTTTATTATCAACTGTTGTAACGTCCTTCTTTGAACAACCGTAAAATGCAGTAATAAATATAAAAGCTGAATATAGAAAAAATTTACTTTTTATCATGATGTGTTACAATTAACAAAAC
>DATCMY010000191.1:0-1754 GCA_036565505.1 Hanamia sp. | reverse complement strand
TTTAATGCACAAATTCAATTTATTTCAAGCATAAAATGGGTATAAAAAACAGAATTTTTGAAAACGTACAATTTTTGTGGATAAACCGAAGATTTTTGAAAAAAATAATCCATCTTTAATAGACTGAATAGTTACTAATTATTTAATTATTATTGGAAATTCAGTAATTATTTTAATACCCAATATTTACCAAAGCTTGTTTACCAAGTCGTTCTAAAAGTTGGGTCAGGTAAAGGCTTCCTGGTGTAACAGTAATTCCAGGGGAGTCATAAATACCTTCGGAAACCATGGGATCTTTATTAAATGGCATTGATTTTCGCGCATGTTCTCCTGTACTTCCAATAACCCAGTTTGCCGTACCCGGGGGCAATTGATTTAAAAACGATTTTGCCTTGCAATTCCAGGCCACAGCCCAGCCAATTGCCCAGCCATGCCCTGAGCCATAAGCTCCACGATTCATAAAATCAATTCCTCCATCCGGCACTTCACATTCGTCAACCAACAATCCTGTTGCCCATCTTTGATGTGGTTGTATCCACCCATTGCCATGAAAAATGCAGTTAAGCAAAACAATCGGCCCTGTAACTTTCGCTCCAGTTCCAAAGAAAAAAAGATTGTCGCCTGTAATTTTGCAATGATTAAAAAACAATTGCTGGCCACTTCCATTTATGTCTGCAGGCTTTGCAGCTCCTAGCGTTGGAAGGTTATGCAGAATGATGAGGTTATCCACTGTAATCCGCTTTCCAGTAATACTTACACTGTTAACTGTATTCAATACATCAATATCCCTTGCCCAGCCATCACAAATTCCACTCATAGAAAAAGCGCGGTTAGAGCCTTGATTGATGGTTACTGACTGAGCGGGGGAAACGATCCGCAAATTTTCAATTCCTATTTGTGAGAGTTGGCCGGTACTTGCTATTTTTATAACTGATACTCCAGGAGGGTTAAGGTATTTTGAATCGTAGCTATCCGTTAAAGGAACATCAATGGTAATTTTATTTTTATTCCGTTTTTTAATAACTCTTTCGCAGTTTATTTCTCCGGTAATCCATGTTTGCTTCTTACCATTTCTTATTAATTGATCCATACCCATAAATTTCACCCATGCCTCTGTTACTGGCCGGACGATTCGAATAGTATCCCCAACAGTAAAGCCCGAAGCATCAGTAAGGTTAAAAGAAATTGCGCCTGAAGGAACATAAGGGTCGGCAAAAGATGTAGAAGTACCAATAATAGTATTTGAAACGACCGAACCTCTTACTGAAAAACATAGATGAGGTTTACCAGTCATATTAATAACGCTACCATTTTCACCGGGACCACTTCCGCGCAATACAACACCGCTTGCATTTATATTGATGGTTTTTTCGCAATCATAATTACCGGAATTAAGAAGGACAGCTCCCCGAAAGCCATTCACCAATTGCATTTTTGATACTTGATCAATTGCATTTTGTATAGCATCTGAATTGTCCCCTGGAGTTGGGCTCAATGTAATTTTAACTTTCACTGATGGAATTTCAACTCCGCCTCCCATATATCCTGCATAAGAAAAGTCCATTATCCTATCACCCCCTTCTAATGTTTTATAAGTCAATACACCTTTAGAATTGAGATATGCCCATTTGCTTTTTTCAGGATTCTGAGCTTGGGCCTTGGCATTCGAAATAAAAAAAACTATTGCTACAAAAGCACAATGAAAAAGCATTCTTCTTGAAGAATTAGTTACATAAAGCATATTGCTGGATCTG
>DATCMY010000190.1:0-23935 GCA_036565505.1 Hanamia sp. | reverse complement strand
AAAATAAATAAATGAATGCCTTATATAAAAACAGAGGCTGCCAGTATAAATACAGACAGCCTTTCCTGCTTTTTGCTCAAAGAATTTTGTTTAACTCCTGCTGATTGGAATTCCTAGGGATAAACTCACGGTACGGTATTTATTTTTATCGTTCGAACTGTTATTAGTTTGTGTAGAATTGATCTTTGTAAATCCCATTCCATAATTCACTTTCAATAATATTTTACCCAAATCCAGGCCACCACCTACATTTAAACCAAAATCGTATCTTTTTAATTTATCGAAAGAGCCATTTTGTGAATTGGGATCAGTGCTTGTCCAACTTATATTTTGTGATGAATTAAAGGCTACTCCAGCAGTTTTTCCTTCAGTTTTTGATTTCCCTGCAATACCCATTGCTGCATAAGGACCAGCATTAAAAAAAATATTGGTATTTTTTGCCAACGGAAAACGTACAATCAAATTCAATGGCACTTCAAGATAAAGAGGATTGATTGTTGCTTTTACATAATTATCATTAGTGGAATTGGTGAAATAAGTGGTGGCTTTTGATCCTCTGCCATCAAGTAATAAACCGGTTTCCACATCAAATGTTGTAGATAAGTTGAATCGTCCTAAAATGCCGGCATTAAATGTAGTGAGCAAATTATTTTTTCCGGTTCCTCCTGAATTGGTTTTTGTAATGTTGGCGAGGTTCACACCTCCTTGTACATAAATTTGTGATCGTGCACTGGTAAACATTGCTGCACATACTGCCATAGCTAATAATTTTTTCATTTTTAAGGGTTTAGTTTTCAAAAAGTTTTCTATTAAAGAATATATGCTTTTCAAAAACTCTGCCAATAGTCTGTATTAGATATAATACTTTGTGAAAAGAAGATGTGAAAATGGTCAACCTTATTTTAATCTTATTTTAATAAGGTTTGAAAAACTTTTTCATTCACTTTTACAGGATATAATTTTTTCAATTGCTCAATCCATTTTTCTTCCAGAAAATTTTGATAATCATTAATTACCAGGCCGCGTGCATCTTCGAAATTTCTTGGTTGATGATCGGTGTATAATTTCAATATTATTGTAAATACAGCAGTGCCGTCATTTTTATTTACAACGGGTTGTGTAATTAAACCAGGGGTAAAATTAATTTTGTTATTTACAGGAATCTGTGTTACCTCATATCTTCCGGAATCTGCCTGCACTTGCGATGGGTTTTCATTCATGACATCTTTCCATGATTTTCCTTTATCTAATTGCTCAATACTGTTTTTGGCAATGTTTTCATTGGTACATGAAAATATGATAGCATCCGCACTGGCATTCCACCAATATTTATCAGTATGCTGGTTATAATATTTACGAAGCCCCACACTATCGGCCGAGGCTTTTCCCCAAACTTTTCTTTGCATTATTTCGAAAAGCATATTTCCATCTTTAAACTCCTGGATCTGATTTTTAAATTCAGGATTAAAATACTGTAAACGGTTTCTGAAATTTTCAATTGCCGAAGCAGCGATAAAATCCGGGAACAGTTTTTTATACGATTCGTGCATTAGTCCCGGTTGCGTTTTATTGTTATTTCTTAAGTAGAGAATCCAGTCGCTTACTTTTACTTTTGCATCATTGTTGTATGAGAATAGATTCGTTTTTTCATTTAAATTTCCTGATGTAATATTTCTATTGGCCAATAAAGAAGTGTCGGTCACTTTCCATAAATCAGATTCGTTTATTTTATATTTTTTGTAGCCGGTTTCAGGAAGAATTTCTTTTATAAAATTTTGTTTGGCTGTTTCAATCCTGCTATCTTTTAAAACTTGTTGTTTTAAATTAAACATAAAGGTTTCATCGCTTTCATCAGAAGGTACCGGGCTTGCAGAAATTCGCTTTATAATATGATAACCGAATTCTGTTTCAAAAGGTTTTGAAATTTCATTGTCCTTGCCCAGTGAAAATGCCATTTTTTCAAAACCAGGATCGTATTTCGCTACACCAAATTCCGGTAAAAAACCTCCATTCATATAAGTCATTCTATCATCACTAAATTCTTTTGCCAATGTGCCGAAATCTGCACCGTTTTTTAATAAGTTATAAACAGAATCTGCTAATTTTTTGATTTGCGCCCTTGGTGCTATAAATCCTGCAGGAACCGCAAATAAAATTTGAGCAATTTTTGTTCTGCCAACTGCGTGTCTTTCTTCCAAATTTTTAAATATGTGCCATCCTTTTTTTGTGCGATAAGGATTGCTTGATTGCCCGGGCTTTAATCCATAAACGATATTTTCAAATTCATAGGGAAGGGTAAAAACAGTAATAAATCCGAGATCGTTTTCCTGAACGGAAATGCCATCTTTATTCACGTTTGCCAAAATTTCTTTCTCACTATTTTTATTCAGTTTTAATTGTTGAGATACTTCACTGATTACTTTGTAATATTTAGCCGTGTCTGCAGGAGTCATTTGATCATTGGCAGCAATAAAAAAATGAAGGACATGTATATCTTTTTGGCTCCTTAAAAAGGCTTCATCATCCAACTGTTTTACTTTTTTATCATCTTTCAAATAGTTTTCTTCTATCTGGCTGCGGAAATTTTGAAGGTCCGCTTCCAAAGCGGGAAGCGTATCAAGGTGTTGGTCTTTGGCGGCCTGCACTTTTAATTTAAAATTGATGTATAAATTAAGATAATCGCGGAGCGCTTGGTCATTATCAGTTGTAGCAGTTTTATTTTTATTATACGCACGCAAAAATTCATTGGCATTTACACTATGTTTTCCATAAGTAAAAAGAGTTTGACAATAAACCGAAGAAATCAGGAAGAAGAATAAGGACAGTAGTAGCAGCTTTTTCATCAGAAATGGGATTTTTATTAGTTTATCATTTTACCCTTAAAATTTTGAAAGGCGAAAAATCATAAAAAAATTATCGAACAAAATTATCAACGGGATTAAGAGATTGATTCTTTATTTTCATTTGAAGCACATCATTCATTTGCTCAAGGGTTAATTTTTTCGCGATAATTCTTTTGTCTTTATCCAGAAGGTACAATGTAGGTGTTTGCACTACATCATACAATTGTTTAAAAGATGGTTTTTTAGCATCTTCAATAGCTTTTTTCTGTTCATCAGTTTGATATACATTGATCCAGTTTTGCAAATGATGTTCATTTATAAACTCTTTCCATTTTTGTTTTTCTTTCGATTCTGAAAGCACGCCAAACATTTTTACTCCTTCATTTTTCCATTTGGCATTATAAATAGAATCGAGCCGGGGCACTTCTATACGGCAATGGCTGCAAGTAGGATCCCAAAAACAGATAACGATATAATTTGAGTTGATATTATATAATGATGAAGGAATTTCAGCAGTATCTGTCATTTCAAGATTGGCCGCCTGTTCCCCAATTAAATTTGACATCAGCATGTAAGCCCGGTTCGAAATGGCCGTCATTTGTTTTTCATTAAGCCAATTGGAAACTCCTTTAGAATGATATTTTTCAAAAAGGTGCACAAATACGGCATCCTGGCCCATGTATCTGGGATTAATATATTCATCGGTCAGCCAGTTAAGCAGAAATTTATACATCTCCGGTGATGACCTTGCCAGCAATAATAAATAATCTGATTCTTTTATTATAGAATCCGGCGCCTGTGGAACTACTTCCCTGAAATATTTTTCAACCTTTGGTAAAAAGAAGGGCGTGCGGATAATACGATCATCCATAAACGTAATTCCATCCCAATAATTCTTTTTGTAAAATTCGTAATTATTAATTGAGTCTTGCCGGTTTAAAGGATGCGGGTTTAAAATTTTAGGTTCTTTCATGCTGGTAAGGAAAGCTGCCAGCATTGAATTGGGATGTTGTTTTATAATATTATCGCGATAAGAATTCAATTCGCGATTGAGATTGGAATAATTTTTTTCATGAAGATTGCTGTCGCTTTTATTTTTAGAATTTTTAAAAGCAACAAGTTCTTTTTGTAAAAGAGCACCTTTTGAAGCCACAAATTTTTGATACTGCTGAAATAAAATATTTTCTTTGGAGCCAGTTACAGTGGTTTTATTGAGAAGATCGTTAGTATCTGCTTTTATACGTATTACCTGTTCTTTGTCAACCAAAAAATCGAACAATTTATTTTTTCCGGGGAAAACAATAGAGTAAACACCAGGCAGAAGTTTTTCTTGTTTTTGAAAAATAGCAATTCCTTTAGTATTCACAATTGCGGAATCTTCGACATTCATATTTTTCCCATAATAGTAGGTTAGATAGGCTAATCCACTTTTGTAATTGGGTGTTTCTAGGGTGACTTTAAATCCTTGTGCCTGCGAGGTAGAAAATGCAATAAGGAATACCGAAAGTGTAAAAATAATTTTCATTGATCGTGGAATAGGTAACAAAAATATTCAATTTGAGTTGTAAACAAATAGACTGCAAAATACTTAACATTTTATATTTAGCTTGTTTGCCATCACCAACATAAGCTATTTTTGCAGCCGTGAAAAGAAAAAAATTTACCATAGAAAATTTGACAGTAACCGGCTACGCGGCTGAAGGAAAATCGCTTGCCCGTATAGATGGAAAAGTCATTTTTATAGAAGGCGCGGTTCCGGGCGATGTTGTGGATGTTTTTATTATTAAAAATAAAAAGGACTGGGCGGAAGGGAAAGCCAAAAAAATAAAAGAGTTGAGTAAAGAAAGAACGACGCCCTTCTGCATTCATTTTGGAATATGTGGCGGATGTAAATGGCAAATGCTCCCTTATGAAAAGCAACTGGAATATAAAGAACAGGAGTCAAGAGATGCTTTTAAAAGAATTGGAAAACTTGCAGATGTTCCTGTATTACCCATTATAGGTTCTGAAAAAACTATTCATTACAGAAACAAGCTGGAGTTTACTTTCAGCAATAAAAAATTTTTACCGTCAGATGAATTAAAAGCGCTTGGTGATGATGAATGGCCGGGCGGAGCTTTGGGCTATCATGTACCACGGTTATACGATAAAATTATTGATATTTATGAATGCTGGTTAATGGCGGATGTAAATAATTTAATCAGAAACAGCCTTCGCGATTATACGAAAATGAATAACTGCAGCTATTACGATATTAAAGATCATACTGGTTGGCTGCGCAATATTATTATTCGTAATTGCACTACAGGGGAACTTATGGTGAATCTGATCTTTGCCCATGATGATGAAGAGCAAAGAAATAATATCTGTAATTATTTATTGGAAAAAGTGCCACAGATTACAACCTTAGTATACACTATTAATCCAAAATGGAATGATAGTATTTATGATCTTGAGCCAAAAATTGTTTCCGGGAAAGGGTATGTAATTGAAAAATTAGCAGCGTACAATTTTAAAATTTCCCCGAAATCTTTTTTTCAAACCAATACAAAACAGGCAGAAGTCTTATACAATGTGGTTAAAGATTTTGCAGCCCTTACCAATAATGAAATTGTATATGATCTTTATTGTGGTACCGGAAGCATTGGTATTTTTTTAAGTAGGTTGGCCAAAAAAATTATTGGAGTAGATGTAATTTTGGATGCCATTAATGATGCAAAAGAAAATGCCCGTCTCAATGACCTTGACCATGCTTCATTTTATTCTGGTGATGTAATTGATATTTGCAACGATGAATTTTTTGAAATTCATGGCCGCCCTGATGTAATTATAGTGGATCCGCCACGTGCAGGTTTGCATACAAAACTTATTAATAAAATAATTGAAATATCACCACCCAAAATAGTATATGTAAGCTGTAATGTCGCCACGCAGGCCCGCGATCTGCAATTACTGAATGAAAAATTTATAGTTGAACAATTGCAACCTGTCGATATGTTTCCACACACACATCACATAGAGTGCGTAGCTTTGTTGAAATTGAGGAATTAAGTGGTGAAAAAATGTGCGATGTATCAACAATTAATCATTCATTTTTTCTAATTGGCCCAGGGCATTTCCTATTTTCTCAAAAACCATAATATATTCGGGTAATTCCTTGCCGGTGTAGATAAAAAAGACAGCAAGGTTTTTATGATGTGCTTCCATCTGATTTTGTAAACTATTTTTTTGCAGGCGATATGATTCCCGCATCAATCTTTTTATTCTGTTTCTGTCTACGGCTTTTTTAAAATGGCGGGTACTTACAGAAAATCCTGCTTGCAAACATGAAAGCTGGTTTTCTGTTTCAAGAAAAATTACCCTGAAAGGAAAAAGAGAAAATGATTTTCCTTCCTTAAAAAGCTGCTGAATAATTTTTCTGCTTTTTAGTCTTTCGTGGGCTTTTAAAGTAAATCTATATTGAATGATGAAATAGTTATTAAAGTTGAAAAAATTAAAATAAAGCTACAAATAAAAAAATAGCCCCGTAAAAGAGGCTATTTGAAATATCTATCTGGTAAATGATTTATTTTTTACTTCCGTGTTCATCAGAAACAGTCAATTTATGGCGCCCTTTTTTTCTGCGGCTTGCCAAAACTTTACGACCATTTGCTGTTGACATACGCTCTCTGAAACCATGCACACTTTTACGGCGGCGTTTATGCGGCTGATAAGTACGTTTTTTCCCTGGCATAATTTATTATTTTTTCCTTTTATTAAAAATTGTTTCAGTCTTCTCAGCCGGGCACCATCCCTGCTGTATGTGAAAGGGCTGCAAAAGTAAGAAAAGATTTTAGATTTTTAAGCACCAATTATACTAATTATTCCCATTTCAATATTTTCACATTTTTATACATGAATTTCGGATTCTAAACCTGCCCGTCTATACTGATAGACAAGCCTGGCGGCGGCTGCCATTCTATTTATTTTACAAATCAATGTGGATGGAATTCACTTTTTTACCAAAAAATATTTCAGAATGTATATCGAAATCCTGTGGGGAATCGGTAGTAAAAAATTGCAAATGTCCATTTTTACTGCATTTCTCATCAATTTCCGGGTGGCGATGTAAATAATCTTCAAGGCTTTTTGCGACTATTGCACCCTGTGAGATCACTTTTATTCCGGCGGGCAAATATTTTTTAATTTTTTTTAATAATAATGGATAGTGAGTACATGCCAGCAGGATGGTATCAATATCTGGTGAATTATTTAAAAGGGCTTCTATATCTTTTTTAATAAAAAAATCGGCTCCGTCTGATTCGTACTCATTATTTTCTACCAACGGAACCCAAAGTGGGCAGGCCTGTTGGTAAACTTTAATACCTGGGAAATTTTTTTTAATTTCAATTAGATAGGATTGGGATTGCACGGTTCCCTTTGTTGCTAAAATACCTATTTGGTCAGTAGAGGTATAATTACCGATTATTTCCGCCGTTGGCCTTATTACACCAAGTACCCTTTTCTCATTATTATATTTAGGAAGGTCTTTTTGTTGAATTGTTCTTAAAGCCTTTGCAGAAGCGGTATTACAGGCAAGTATAACTAAAGAACAACCTTGTGCAAATAACCATTGAACCGCTTGCAAAGTATATTCATAAATGGTCTCAAACGATCGTGTGCCATAAGGTGTTCTTGCATTATCGCCAAGATAAATAAAATCGTATTGAGGTAAAAGATTTTTGATTTCTTTTAAAACGGTGAGGCCACCATAGCCTGAATCGAAAACGCCAATTGGAGAAGGATTACTCATTTGTCAAAAATAAACAAGCCATCCGGTTTTAAGGGATGGCTTGATAAAAATTATTAAAAATGGTATTATTTAAGCGTAGGCGCAGTAGCCGCCGGAGCATCTTTTAAACCGAGTTTCTTTTTTACCAAAGGGCCGATGTCGCTGGATGGAGGCATAACGATGAGCGCTTCTCTTGGAAAAACATAAGTATATCCGTTTTCTTTTGCTACTTCTTCTATAGCTACCTGCAATTTCTTTTGAATAGGCACAGAAAGCTCTTGTCTTTTTTGTTCAAATTGATTTTGAATTTTTTGATCTTCACCACTTAAGTCCTGAACTTGTTTTTGTAAATCAGTTCTTTTTACTTCTTTAAGGCTTGGGCTCATTGTTGCAGAATCCTTGTAAAACTTTTGAACAGCTTCGTTTAATGCTGTTTGTTTTTCCTGTGCCATTTGATATAGCGACTGTTGGTATTGATCGAGATTTTTTTGCACAGTGGCTGCTTCTGGCATTAATTGTATAATTTCATCAGCACTTATATAGCCGATCTTTTGTGCATTTGCCGCATTTGAAAATCCAAATATACCTGCGGAAATAAAAAGGATGGTAAGAAATTTTTTCATTTTTGTTTCAAGATTTGTTTTTAGTAAAGTGTTTAAAATTATGTATTAGGCTGCACCTGTTTTTTTAATTCGCAATTATTTAACACCCAATTCTTTCAGCACATCATCACTCTTGTCAAGTTTTGGGTCGGCAAATATAACGGTAATTCCTTCACTTTTATCTAAAATGAAATCATATAATTTTGCCACTGCTAATTTTTGTATTGCATTGTAAACTCTATCCTGTATTGGTTTTATTAATTCCTGTCTTTTTTTGAAAAGATCGCCCTCAAATCCAAATCTTTTTTTTTGCAGGTCTCTTAGTTCTTTTTCTTTATTGTATAATTCATCTTCTCTTTTTTTCTTTAATTCGTCACTTAGCATTACCTGCTCGGCATCATACTCTTTATACATCCTATCGAGATCAGCAGATTTTTGATCAATTTCCTGTTGCCACATTTTGCTGAACTGATCTAATTTTTGTTGTGCTTCTTTATAATCAGGCAATTTTTCAAGAATATACTTTGAATCTATTACCGCATAGCGTTGGGTATAGCCATTTATCGCTAATAAAAAACATGCTGAGAGGGTGAAAAATAATTTTTTCATAATCATTTTTTTCAGTTGAAAATTATTCAGGTTCCTGGCCAAGCATAAAGGTAAATTTGGCGGCACCTTTTAATCCGGTGGTCGAATTTATTCTGTCGAGTCCAATCCCGTAATCGAAACCTAACAAACCAAACATGGGCAGGAAGAAACGCATTCCCAGGCCCACAGACCTGCGCAGTCTAAACGGATTATAATCTTTAA
Organism: Hanamia sp.; assembly: GCA_036565505.1. GTDB lineage: Bacteria > Bacteroidota > Bacteroidia > Chitinophagales > Chitinophagaceae > Ginsengibacter. Next base: position 14,909 of record DATCMY010000190.1, on the reverse strand, counting down.
AACTATACCATCCATTGGCTGCTTCAAAAAAGGCAAGACCATAAATAGTACTGCTTGCGCTGGTACTGAATGGATACCTTAATTCTAAAGTATATTTATTGAAGATAGTAAAAAATTCACTTGCCTGGCTAATGTCTGGATTGATTTTTGGATTAGAATTATCGTAAACCGGGTAACCTCTGTGAGCAATGATATCGTAACCTAGCAGGCCGTAATTATTACTTAATCCCGCATCGCCTAGCTGGAAACGCTCAAAAGGCGAAGTGATTGTTTTATCAGAATATCTTCCAAGGAAACCATATTTAGCGGCAGCTTTTAAAATAAACTGCTTGTTCTTATCAGGCCCGCGTCCCTGTCCTATTGGAACATACCATTCTGCGGTAAAGCGCTCTTTATGAAATTCGACCCATTTATATTGATCAGTTGCTTTTAATTGAGCATCCGTTTTAAACATAGAATAAGGCGGTGTTAGCTGTGTGCTGAAAACTATATTAGATCCTGTGGTTGGGAAAATAGGATTTGGTCCTGCGGAATTGCGTGCCAGGGTTATTTTAATACTTACATTATTTGAAATACCATTGGTAAGTCCGGGGAAAATATTATAATTTTTAAGTTTATAGCGTTGGTAATTCAATTGATAGATCAATGCAAAATAATCATCAGGCCATTGTAATTGTTTACCAAGCGAAACACTAAAGCCTGTGGTTTTAATGTAAGAAGAATCAGCAAAACTACGGTCATAATATCCTGTAGAAGGATTATAAGCGTTGGCATATTTTGTATCGTAATAGCTGATGGTAAATGAATTTCTTTTTTTACCTCCAAGCCATGGTTCGGTGAAAGAGAAATTATAAGAACGGAATTGTTTTCCATTGCTCTGTGCTCTTAAACTTAACTTTTGTCCATCGCCGCTCGGCAAAGGCTGCCATGCTTTTTTCTTAAAAATATTGTAAATAGAAAAATTATTAAAAGTAACACCCAAGGTTCCCGTGAGGCCAATGCCACCACCGAAGCCCGCGGAAAGTTCTAATTGATCTGACGATTTCTCTTCCAGGCCCCACGTTATATCAACGGTTCCATCTCCAATATTGGGTACAATACCCGGATTGATTTTTTCGGGATTAAAATATCCTAATTGCGATAGCTCACGCTGGGTACGAATGATTTCAGCACGGCTGAATTTATCTCCGGGAATGGTACGCAATTCACGGCGAATTACATATTCTTTCGTTTTATCGTTTCCGGTAATTTCTACTTTACCTATGGTAGCTTGCGGCCCTTCTACTATGCGAATTTCGTGGTCAATGGTATCATTATAAACAGCGGTTTCCACAGGATCAATTCTAAAAAATAAATATCCATCATCCTGGTAAAGGCTGCTGATATCGCCGCCTTCTGCTGATGGTGTTTTTCCTAATTTTTTATTTAAGGTTTCCGCATTATAAATATCTCCTTTTTTTATACCGAGGATAATATTGAGCAGAGAATCTGAATATTTGGTATTCCCTTTCCAGGTTATATTGCCAAAATAATAACGATGACCTTCAGAAAGTTTTATAGCTGCATCAAGGTCTCCTTTATCGTTATAAGTAGTGTCAGCAATTATTGTAGCATCACGAAAGCCTATAGAATTATAATAATCCAGGATATGGTTTTTATCTTCCAGGTATTTTTTTTCATTGAATTTAGCTGAACTCAATTTAAAACGGACATACGGATCAAGTAGTTCTTTAGTTTTTGAAGGAATTAGATATCCATTTTCATGCAGGTAATCATTAAAAGTAATGTGATTTTTTTTAGTGGTGTCGTACACATTGTTGTCAATAGAAGGAAATAAAGTGAACCTGCTTTTTTCTTTGGTTCCCTTCATTTGTTTTTTCAATTTAAGATCAGAAACATATTTATTACCGGCAAAATAAATTTCATCGACCCTTACTTTTCCATTTTTATTCACTACAAAAACAATATTGACCGCATTGGCGTTTTTTGGGTCTTTTGTTTCTTTTACCTGAACATCTACATTTCTAAATCCTTTGTCAACGTAGAATTTTTTAATAATATCTGTTGCAGTAATCTTTAAACTTTCGGTAACCCTGGTAACTCTTCCCTTTGCCAGCCCAAGTTTGGGAGTAAGATCATCGGCTTCACCTTTACTGATCCCTTTGAATTTGAAAGAAGTAAGTGTAGGCCTGTCGGTAATATTTATTTCTACTGAAAGATTTTTTCCGGATAATTGGGTTAAATAAATTTCTACATTGGAAACAAGATTTTGTTTCCATAAATTAGTAATGGCCCTTGAAAAATTATCTCCACCGGGAAGAACTACCTTATCGCCAACCGCAAGGCCTGAAATGGAAATAATCAAATTTGGGTCAAAAGATTTTGATCCGGTTACCTTTATATCGGAAATAATATATTCTTTAGGGTTTTTTGAATTGAAAATATTTTCAAGTTCAACATTCACAGATGTAGGAATTGTATCAGTATGCACTGGGGCAACTTGTACAGAATCTTTATTATCTTGAGCGGTAGCAAGAGTTTTGGCAATAATAGCGATAACTATCAAGAGTAAAATCTTGTAGATCTTATGCATTAAATCAATTTTAATAGGGCGGCAAGTTAAATTCAATATTTAAAAGTTTTTGTTAAATCAGCCATAAATTAAAAGGGGTGTCTATATTGAAGGGGAGAAGATTAAAATAAAAATGGGAGTATTTTCTTTCTGAAGAAGTTTTTGGGATTGATTTTATATCAATTGAAAATTTATAATTGAAAATAATCTGTTACAACTGCTCACTTGTCTTACCAAATCTTCTTTCTCTGTTTTGGTAATCAAGCAGGGCATCATATAAATTTTCTTTCCTGAAATCGGGCCAGAGGGTATCTGTAAAATATAATTCGGTATAGGCTAACTGGTAAAGCAGAAAATTACTGATTCTATATTCGCCGCTGGTGCGGATCATTAATTCAGGATCGGGTAAATTAACGGTACATAAATAATTTTTAAAAATATCATCAGTAATATCATCTGGATCAAGTAAGCCATTTTTTATTTTTTTACCGATATTTTTTACTGCATTTATAATTTCCCAGCGGCTGCTATAGCTTAGCGCCATTACGAGATTGAGGCCTGAATTCTTTTTTGTTTCTTCGCAGGCTTCATCCAGTTCTTTTCGTGCAGAAGGGGGAAGCATTTCAATGTTTCCTATCAAATGAAGTTTGATATTATTCTTATTCAATGTGGGCACTTCCTTTCGTATGGTTTGTACCAGCAATTCCATCAATCCGGTTACTTCATCTATGGGGCGGTCCCAGTTTTCGGTACTAAATGCATAAAGAGTAAGATATTGGATTCCTAATTCTGCACAGCCTTCTACAATATTTCTTACACTTTCTACACCATGGTAGTGCCCGAATAATCTGTCTTTTCCTTGCTCTTTTGCCCAACGCCCGTTACCATCCATAATAATAGCGATGTGACGGGGAAGCTTTTCAGCAATTAATTTTTCTTTCTTACTCATCAGGTTTTAAAAAATGAAGTCAGGCTCAAAAGCTGCCTGACCGGAAACAAAAGTAAGAAATTAGTTAATTGATTAATTGGTTAATTTGATCAGGAATTTTATTGGTGTTTAGAAATGTTTATGACAGTAGATAAAAACAAATTCTATTTTATATCTAAAGGGTTATTTCAGTATTTGTGCTTATAAAAATAATTGCAGGAATCACTTTGCGGTAGGGCAACGGTAAGAGGTGATGTTGAATGAAATACCAAATTCTGCAATAGCGTATTGATCCTTTTGCTTGCTGAATCCTCGTTGGCGGCCTTCAGTACCAATGGGAGTACCCATTTCAAAAGAACGATCCTGTAGAATAGCTGCAAGGGATTTTCCACCAGCCGGTGAAGGAAATTTATCAATGCCGATATAGGTAGTGCTTACATCATCAATATAATCTGTGGTGGTAAAGCGATGAGCAATTTCAAAAGAAACATTGATCTTGTCGGTTACCGCATATTTTAAACCAAAGCCAATGGGAAAACACAGGGCCATAGTTCCATATTCTTTTCGTCCCTGGTAAAATGTTTCGCCTTCAGTATGTAGTGGGCGTAAATAAACTTTTTGTCCTTGGTAAAAAGCATAAGGATCGTAACTGAAAAAACCTATGCCAACGGTGGCGTATGGTGTAAAAACATGATTAGGGTCGGTTGGAATAAATTTGAAAAAATTAAAATCCCCACGTACAGCAATTTCAAAAATATTAGTATTGAAACTAAGATTCCTTCTTTGTTGATATTCGTTTTTGCTGTATTTATCGCTATAGCCAAGTTGTGCAAAGTGCCCGGAAATGCGGACAGAAGTATAATTGCCAAATTGTTTTCTAAAGAAAGCGCCCAATGCGATTTTGGGCCGGTTGATAGCAGCCCTGTTATTAAGATCGCCAAAATAATGAGCTAATCCTGCGGTAATCCCAAATTCTCCTTCCTGCACATATTCGTTTTGCTCCATTTGAGCCTGGACTTTTATATTGAGTACGAATGCAAGTAAAAGGAGTGGAATAATCTTTTTCATAATTACTATGGTACAAAATTAAAGGAATGTTATAAGAACGAAGAAAGGATGTTTTGATTATTTATAAAGTTAAAGTAATCCTTTAATTTCTTTTATCCAGGCCCCATGATAATTTATTTCTAAGGGTTTGAAGAAAATTATTCTCATTTAGCCGTACCAAATTCATACTAAAAGCTTCTTTGCGAATTGCCAGCAATACATCTTTACTGGCAATTTCGCGCCGGCTATCGAGTGTGCATAAAAACCCATCCGTTCGGCCTTCAACTTCAAATGAGATTACAGAATCATCAGGGATTACTAATGGCCTTATATTTAAATTATGTGGTGAAACAGGAGTAATTACAAAACTGGCTGAATTAGGAAATACTACCGGCCCGTTACAACTTAAAGAATAACCTGTAGAACCCGTAGGTGTTGCTACTATTAAACCGTCGGCCCAATAGGTATTTAAAAATTCTCCATTTAAATAAGTATGGATTTTTATCATTGGCGAAGTGTCTTTTTTATGAATTGTAAATTCATTGAGTGCAAAGGCTACTCCATTAAACAAAGGCATATTTGCATCAAGATGCACTAATGATCTTTTATCCAATACGAATGTGCGTTTTACCAAAGATTCAATAGCGGCACTTATTTCATCTTTGCCAATACTTGCCAGAAAACCTAGCCGGCCGTAATTAATACCAAGAACCGGAATCCCTTTATCTCCTACAAAAGTTACTGAATCAAGCAAAGTGCCATCACCACCCAGGCTTATCAAAAAATCTACTTCTTCAAGAGAATCTGATTGATTAAATGTTGAATATTTATTGGTGATATCAATTGAAGAATAAAACTGGTTGAAAAAATCCTGGTAAATAACAGGTTCTATTTCATAATAAGAAAATTCTGCAAGCAATAATTTTAAGCCTTCCAGATGTTCAGATTCAAGGCCCCGGCTGTAAATGGCTATACGCATATTTTCAGGTTTAATTTAGAATTGTCTTTTTAAAATTTGCTTTAAAAAGAAAAAATGCTAAGGATGTAAAAATAAACCCTTTTGACTTAATTGGTTCACACTGTATTCAATACTATTTTAAAATCATAAAGTGTAATTATACTATTCCAAAACCACCTTATAAAAAAAAATGGGTATTATAAAATCGTTATCCAAAAAAAATGCGGAGAATTTAATTTTTTCACCCCGTGATGAAAAGACTGAAATAAATACTTTCTGAAAAAGCAGTGAATTGGAACAGATAAATGAAATTAAATATCGAGGTAGTTCATTAAATTCTGGTAATTACTTTTGATATCATTTTCAAATAATTCTTCTCCGGAATAATAGGTTACAGAGTATTCATACCTTTCAAAAGTGGCAATGATAGTGGCTATTTCTTTTTTATTTATTTGTAAGGAAACCTCCAGTAATTCTGATGGAGGAAGTGGGGTAATATTGAGATGAAGAATAATGGCACCATCACTTTCTACAATACTGTTAATTTCAGAAATGGCAAAACGGGTGCGCTCCATCTGCATCACTACCAGAGCTCCATATTCATTTGCCCCACAAAAATTACCTAAAGCCGTTAATAAAGCAAACCCCCTGATGGCTCCCATTAATTCATTATTTTCATTAATAACAGGAATTACATTCGTTTGATAAATATTGCAAATGGAAACTGCTTTTAAAAAATGTTGATCTGAATTAACTGCGGCTGGTATTAAGTCATTTTGAAAAAAGCCTATGGTTACTTTTTTATTTTCTTCGTCCAGCAAATCTTCTTCGCTGATAAGGCCTAAAAATTTTTCATTGCTTACTACCGGTAAATGTGTGAGCTTAAAATCATTCATCAATTGCAAAGCCTTAGCTAAGGTGTCGTGTATTTGTAACTGAGGAATAGTATTATCTATAAGTTGCAGGGTAGTCATTAGCGTAAATTTATGAAATACTGCAAAAAATGCAAATTAATATATAGACAGCAAAAACTAATGAACTGTTGCAGCAGGCACTTTTAATTTTGAAATAAAACTACTTAGTATCTGGTTAAATTCTTCAGGAACCTCCATCATAGGAGCATGGCCACATTTGTCAATGAAATGAAGCTCGCTATTGGGAATTAATTTGTGAAATTCACGCGCAACAAAAGGCGGAGTAATCGTATCGTTATTTCCCCAGATAAGACAAGTCGGTTGTTTTATCTGGCTTATTTCTTCACCCAGGTTATTGCGAATAGCAGATTTTGCCAAAGAAATAATCTTAATTACTTTAATTCGGTTATTGGTAATTTCAAAACATTCATTTACCAATTCATCTGTTGCCATAGCGGGATCATAAAACGTAAGCTGTGTTTTTTTACGTATATATTCTTTATCGCCCCGTTTAGGATAGCTATCGCCCATTCCATTTTCAAACAAACCAGAACTTCCTGTAAGAATAAGAGATTTTACTCTTTCCGGATTTTTTAAAACATAAATAAGGGCTACGTGGCCTCCCAGGGAATTACCAAGCAGATGAATATTATTATAACCTTTATGTTCAATAAATTTTTTCACAAATTTTTGTAAACCGCCTACAGTAGTATGTAACAGGTCAAGTTCAAAAAGTGGAAGCAAAGGCACAATTATTTTATTGGTACTTTTAAAATGTTCAATAAGATGAGAGAAATTGCTCAATGCCCCAAAAAGCCCATGCAGCAGAACCAATGGTTCACCTTCCCCAATTTCAATAAATTTAAACTTGCCTTCTTGTTGTATTTGATATTCCATTTTGCGATTGGCTGGTCAGGATTTTTTTGGCTGCCGGTTAATTACTGCTAAAATAAATGTTTCTATTCAAAAATAGAGCTAAATAATAATAGAATCAGAATTTAAGCAGCAAATTTATGACCGATATTTTCAAAAAAACTTTCTAGTTGCATAAATAAATCCTTAAATACGGGAATTATTTTTCCAAGATTATTGATCACTTTTGGCCCCCATGGCGCTACATAATTATATACTGAAGATGCAGCAATAGTCTCAGGTTTTATAAGAGAAATTTTTTCGGCAAAAAATAAAATAACACTGAAAATAATTGTGTAAATAATAATATAAAATACTATGCCGCCAATTTTATCTAACCAGCCGAGCATGGCCAAACTGATCGTTTTTTTTATGATACCAGCACCCAGTTTCACAAACAGAACCACTACAATAAATACCAGCATAAAAGAAAACACCGGAAGCCATTTAGCAATTGAACCTGCGGAATTTTCTAAATGATGCGCAACAATCGCAGATAATTTTAATGCCGCTGCAAGTCCGATGATAAATGCCAATAAAGAAAAAATACCAAGAACAATGCCTTTGCTAAATCCTTTGAAAATAGCGATGATCATTACAATTAAAAAAGCAATATCGATGGGCATTTCAGATTGGCCTTTTTAGATTTCAGATTTAATAGATTCGATGTCGGCTACTTAATTTGCAAATTATAGATTATTCAAGCCCCTATCAATTTAATAATGAAAAGGTAAGGCAATTCTACACTTCTACTTCGCAAGTAACTCTTTCACAACAGCAGAAATCGTTTTACCATCCGCTTTACCTGCAAGGTGTTTATTAGCCATCCCCATTACTTTTCCCATATCAGCAGGAGAAGTTGCACCGGTTTCAGTTATAATTTTGCTGAGTATTTCTTTCAATTCTTCTTCACTCATTTGTTTTGGTAAAAATTTTTCAATTACTTCAATTTCTTCTCTTTCTTTTACAGCAAGGTCTTCACGGTTTTGCTTTTCATAAATTTCTAAAGAATCTTTTCTTTGTTTCACTAATTTTTGAAGCAATTTTATTTCCTCTTCTTCCTTTATTTCTCCGCTAAATCCTTCAGCGGTTTTGGCATTAATAATAGCCGCTTTAATTGCACGTAAAGCACGTAAAGATTTTTCATCTTTGGCCAGCATTGCTGTTTTTAAATCGGCCATTACTTTTTGTTCTAAAGACATATATTTAATTGATAATTAAAAATTGATAATTGAAAATGAACATCTGCGTTGTTACTTTTTTGCTTCCTCAATTTCTATAAATTTTTTATGAAATTTCTGAGCGAATGACTTTATATCGTTGGTCAATTCTGTATGTTTGGTTGCTCTTTGAAAAGTATCGGCCATTGTTACAAAAACCTGGTAATAAAAATCGGCCATTTCATCTACCATCATATCTTTTGTCCAAAGGTCAATTCGCAGGGCGGTTTTATCGATTCCATCCCATAAAGCCAGGCACATGGCTTTTGCTTTTTGAGGAGTATCAGCAGTGCTTTCTGAAGCGCTCCAGCTTATTTGTTGTGGCACTTTATCAGCATCAAGCTGAACGTTGATGTTTATGTTTGATTCTGTCATAATAGATTGCAAATTTAAGGCTATTGCGGTTTACTAAAAACTTGATGTTTTATGGAGTAATTAAATTTTTTTCGATATTTCTCCAAAGAACATCAGCACTTTTCTCCCAATCATATCTTTCTCCCAATATGTTTCCTTTTTCAATTAATTCCTTTCTTAATTTCTCATCTTTAAAGATCAGCATCATTTTTTCTGCAATGTCTTTAGGATTTTCAGGATCAAAAAATAATGCTGCTTCACCGCAAATATCAGGTATCGCTCCTGTTGATGAAGTGATTACCGGCACTGCGCATTTCATTGCTTCCATCAAGGAATTTGCTGTTGTTTCGTAAAGGACAGGATATATCATTGCATAGGCAGAAGCAATAATTTTTACAATTTCCTTTGGTGATAAATTATCTAATAATTTTACTTCTTTATTAAACCGGTAAAGGCTTAAAGACTCTATAAATTCTTTATATTTTTTCCCGGGTTTTCCCGCAATAATTAATTGCATACTGCTTCGTTGTCTTTTCTTAAAAGCAGAAAATCCTTTCAACAAATTCATTAAATTTTTCTGTGGGCTGATAATTCCTGAATAAATAAAATATTCATTTCCATCGGCATATTTTTCTTTTATGTTTTCTCGTTCTTCAATATTAATTGGTTTGCAATTTTCATAAGTACCACTATCGGTCACTTGTATTTTATGGGTGTTGATTTTGAATTGCTTTATAATATCTGCTTTTGCATATTCAGAATAGGCAATAATTGTTTTTGCTTTTTTTAGAAAACGGGGTGTAAATTTTTTATAAAATAGCTTTTGTTTTTTATTTACATAAGTTGGTTGGTGAATATATGTGAGATCGGGAGCTATTAATATCTGGGGCACTTTGGTAATAAGAGAGCAAAAACGCTCACTGATAAAAATATCTGCTTTATATTTTTTTAAAACTTTCGGTATTTTAATATTATGCCAAATCAGCCATTTCATTGGGCTTTTTGCCTCATAATTAATTACCACCGGCACTACATTTTTGGAAAAAACAAATGCTTCCTGGAAAGGTTTATCAGAAATAAACAGGAAAGTATGTTCTAAGTGAGATTTTGTGATTTTATCAAAAATTTCAAGAATGCAATTTCCATTTTCTTCGTCATTAGTTAAAAAACTAAAAGCAATAATCATTAATTATGTTTTACTTATTCCCCTTCGGGCTGCCTTATCGCAGCACTTTCAATTTTACTGTTTCAATCCTGGTTTCGCTAACGTTTAAAATATCAAATTGATAATCGTCAATTATGATGCGGTCTTTTTGACGTGGGATAGATTCGTGCTGGCTTATAATATATCCTGATAGCGTTTCAGTTTCTTCATTTTTTCTGAATTCCATTTTGTATTTTTCAATGATATAATCAAGTTCCAGCCTGCCGCTGAAGATATATTCATTGGGCGATATCTGCTTATCTATGAGCTCTTCTTTCACATCATATTCATCATTTATGTCACCAAAAATTTCTTCCAGCAAATCTTCCATTGTTACAATACCCGCAGTGCCGCCAAACTCGTCAATAACCCATGCAATACTTTTTCTTTCTTTAGTAAATTTATTGATAAGATCAGTTGCATTCATGCTTTCAGGTATAGCCGGAATGGGCAATAACATGGAACGAAGGCTCCCCGGGTTTTTAAACATATCGAGCTGATGAATATACCCCTGTACATTATCAATGTTATTTTCAAACACTACCAGCTTGCTCAATTTTGTATCAATAAATCGGTTTTTTAATTCATCCAAAGAAGCATTAATATCGATGGCTTCAATCTCTTTTCTGGGTATCAAACATTCCCTGATCTTTGTTTCTGATAAGGATAATACATTTTCAAAAATTTCATTATTGAGTTCAGTGTTATCATCATTATCATTCATTTTTAATTGCTGTACATAATGTTCCAGGTCAATTTTTGAAAACACTTCAGTTTTATTCTGAAGCTTTACATTAAAAATATATTTCAGCATCCACTCAGCCGTATTTACAAAATATTTTGCTATCCATGCAAACAAAGAATAAAAAGATTGCACAATGAAAGTGATAAAGCTGCTACCAATTATTGCATTCCCTTTTGCCCGGAAAAATGCTTTAAAAATAAATTCAAAAAATAAGAGGATAAAAGTGGAAATAACTGTTTCGGAAGCAAGTTTTATATACGGATTTTCGATGCCCCAGTATATCCATACGCTTTCCAAAACATCGCTCCAAAGCAGTCCGTAAATAACTAATAAAATATTAAAAATAAGTAGCGTGGTGCCTATAAACCGGGCGGGGTTTTCCATGAATGCCGACCAGATTTTGCCTGTATAACTTCCCTGCTTTTTTTTTAATTCAATAGACAACTTACTTACAGAAATAAATGCAATTTCTATTCCTGAAAAAAAACTGATCAGTAATAAAGCAATTGCAATGGCTATAATAGTTGTCCAGTCCATTTCACAAATTTATAAAATTTAAAAAGGGAACCATTATTTTAATTTTTAAGAAAATGATCAATAATTTTTTCTGCTTCTTTGCAGGCAGTATCAAAATCTTTATTAATTACAATATTTTCAAAATGTTTTTTAAAAGTCATTTCAAAAGATGATTTATTCAATCGGGCCTGCAGCGATTCTTCTGTTTCTGTGCCACGGCTTTCCAATCGATTTTTTAATTCTTCAATTGAAGGTGGCTGTACAAATAAGGCCATGGTATTTACCGGGTATTGCTGTTGAACATGAATAGCTCCCTGCACATCTATATCGAGCACCGGAACTTTCTTTTCTTTCCAGATGCGGGACATTTCTGATTTTAAGGTGCCATAATATTTCCCTTCATATACCATTTCCCATTCCAGAAATTCTTTGTTATGAATTTTTTCCTGAAAATCTTCTTCAGACATAAAATAATAATCAACTCCATCTTTTTCATTATTTCGTGGCGGCCTTGTAGTTGCCGAAACAGAAAACGCCAGCGAAGGAAATTGCTTCATCAGGTATTTTACAATAGAAGTTTTACCCGCACCGGAAGGCGCAGTTATTAAAATAATTTTATTGTAGTGTTTTTCCATACTTTTTCACACGAATTTTAATAGGTTATGCCTAATAAACTAATTAATAAATTAACGGTAAATCCTAAACCAAAAATATTCTATCTTCTCACTATCTCCGCTCCCAACATTCGCAATCTTTCATCTATGTTTTGATATCCCCGGTCTATTTGTTCAATATTTTGAATTACACTTTTTCCTTCTGCGCTTAATGCGGCTATTAACAATGCCACACCTGCCCTTATATCCGGGCTGCTCATAGAAATTCCTCTTAAAGGATATTTTCTTTCCAGGCCCACTACTACTGCCCTGTGTGGGTCGCACAAAACAATCCGCGCCCCCATTTCAATTACTTTATCAACAAAAAACAAACGGCTTTCAAACATTTTCTGATGAATTAAAAGGCTTCCTTTTGCTTGTGTGGCCACTACCAGGATAATGCTCAATAAATCCGGAGTAAGCCCCGGCCATGGGTGATCGGAAATGGTGAGCATAGAACTGTCCAAAAATGTTTCTATTTCATAAAGATCCTGTTCAGGTATATGAATATCATCGCCTGAGTAATTCATTTTTATTCCCAATTGCTGAAATCTTTCCGGGATAATTCCGAGATGCTCAATTCCTGCATTTTTTATTAAAATATCACTTTGTGTCATTGCGGCAAGTCCTATAAAAGATCCCACTTCTATCATATCCGGAAGTATATGGTGAGTAGTGCCATATAATTTATTTACACCTTCTATTGTAAGCATGTTACTGGCGATACCAGAAATTTTTGCTCCCATGCTATTGAGCATTTTACAAAGTTGCTGTATGTAGGGTTCGCACGCCGCATTATAAATAGTGGTAATTCCATCGGCCAGCACCGCGGCCATTATTAAATTGGCAGTTCCGGTTACACTGGGTTCGTCTAATAAAAGATAGGTTCCTTTTAATTGCGAAGTATGCAAATGAAAAAATGATTCGTCAGTATCATAATCAAACCGGGCGCCTAATTTTTTAAACCCGATGATATGCGTATCTAATCTTCTGCGGCCTATTTTATCGCCACCGGGCTTTGGTACATAAGCTTTTTTAAATCGACCAAGCATAGGTCCGGCAAGCATTACACTGCCACGCAATCGCCCGGTTTTATTCCTGAATGAAGGTGAAGCAAGTTGGCCGGCATCAACATCATCTGCATGAAAAATACAAGTGTGATGACCTATTCTTTCTATTTTGACGCCAAGGCTTTCAAGCAATTCTATTTGCAGGTTTACGTCTATTATGTCCGGAATGTTATGGATGGTTATTTTTTCATCGGTCAACAAAACAGCAGAGATTACCTGTAATGCTTCATTCTTGGCGCCCTGGGGTGTTATTTCGCCATGTAATTTTTTTCCACCTGTAACTTCAAATAAACCCATTGATAATTATTTCGGCTTGTGTAAATTAAAAATAAAACCCCGGCAATTGATGAGGTGCCGGGGTTGCAAACTTATTTTATTATTTCGAGCATTACAATTCAGCATTAAAACAATTAATACCTTTTCTTACCAAATTTCCTGTTGCTGCGATTATCTCTGCTTTGGTTGTTTCTATTATTGCGGGGGCCGAAATTTCTACGATATTTTCCTCCGGAACTGGCAAATTCTTCACGAATATTTTCCGCGCGGTGTTTTATAAAAGGACGACTATTAAATTCAAGTTCTCCATGTGTAATAGCAGCAAGCTCTGTCTGAATATTATCATCATGCACCAATTCTTTATGCCAGTTGCTGTAAGTTAATTTCATGTAATAAGCTATGGAATTGGCAAAACCCTGGCGTTTTTCGGGATCCTCTTCGTGTAAAGCTTTATCAATAACAATCTCAATATTTTTACCGAGGTGATTGTATTTTGGATATCTTTTTGGATAAGGAAGCGGTTCAGGTTTGGCTTTTAAAGTTTCCCTTGTAGGTATTGGGTATGGGCTATCAACATCGAGTTTAAAATCGCTGATTAAAAAAAGATGATCCCATAATTTATGGCGAAAGTCTTCCACATTCTTTAAGTGCGGGTTCAAAAAACCCATTAATTCAATCAGGGCATTAGCATTTTTTTGGCGCTTTTCCCTGTCTTCTATGGTCAACACATATTCTACCATTTTTTGAATATGGCGGCCGTATTCTCTAATTGTAAGATGGTTACGGGTTGTATTGTATTCCATGTTGTCAACATTTTTCATCTGGCAAATGTATAAATAAAAAAATTAGGTTGTAAATATGTTAGGAACAAAAGGGCTATGGTATTCTTAAAAAGTGGTTAAGTTTTTAAATGGTATTCATTTTTATCTGAATATCAGTGGTTCTAAAATAAAAAATCCTGAATTAGGAGGGTTTTTATAATCTTGTTATCAATAATTTATTTAACCTATTGGCTTTTCGGCAGGTTTGTACTTAAATTTTTTTATAATCTCTCTGCAAAGTAAAAAAGCAATTAAAACACCCACTGAATCCGCCGCCCAATCGAGCAAATCAAAATCGCGGCCAATTACAAAATATTTTTGTAAAAATTCTACTGTAATTCCCCATACAATCGCAGCCAAAGAAATTCTAATAAAATAATGGATCTTTTTTTGAAAAGAGAAAGAAGACTTAAAATATGGCAGGCAAAACAAAAAGGTTAATCCGCCAAATAACCCTGCATGCACTATTTTATCAAAATTTGGGAACCCGCTAAGCCATCCTATTGTGGGCACATCATTTCCGGGCATAAGTGTAAGTATGCCCACAATAAAAAACCAGGCAATGCCTGGTAAGAACATTTTAAAAGGAATTTGATACTTTTCCATTTCTTTTTTGAAGAATTTATGCAATCAGGTTTTGATATGCTTCAGCATCCATAAGCTGATTGGCATCATCTGGATTGTTTACTTTCATTTTTATGATCCATCCATCACCATAA
>DATCMY010000189.1:0-1667 GCA_036565505.1 Hanamia sp. | reverse complement strand
ATTTACAAAAGCGCATAGTTTTATAGCTATAATAAATTTCCAATAACAAATTTAAACAGGCTCTAAGATTAAATATTAAAATAAAAAAGTTTTGCTATTGAACCTACGCATAACTTCAATAGAACTATTTAATCATCCTCCAATGGTTACTTGGTTGATACGATTAAATACGATTAATCTTTTATTTCATAGCAATTTTTTGTGCTCCCGACGAGATTCGAACTCATATCGATGGTACCGGAAACTTCATCCGCGGATCATCAATGAGAATAGGGCGGGCGTTTTTTTATTTCGGCGGAAAACCTTATTTTTGGGTATTGTTTGATCAATGAACAAAATCAAAGATGAATTACAACGTATCATTTTCGGAAATGGACCGGATGGCCAAACAAACCAACTCAAAAAAGTCCAGCGTTTCCTTAACACAAATGCGGAAACAAGCTTCACAGCTGAAAAACAGCAGTAATTCAAAAGTGAAGAAACAGCAAAGCTCTTATAAAATTCACACAATGGGGTAATGAAATTAATAAGGGGAATTAAACCATCTGTGTAATTTATTAACTTTCACTTTCAAAAGAAATCGACTTAATTTAGTGGTCTTCTTAAAATGGGATAAGCATCTTTTGTAAATTATGTCAGCCGTCAAAGTTTCATCGGTAAATTTATCATTGGAAAAACACTCGCAACAATACAGTTTGTTTATTTCCCCATCATTATATTTTGCCCTCTGGACCGGGCTATAAAATTTTTTAGCACAAGACTGACAGAACAAAACATTTTCGTATTCAA
The DNA here is from genome assembly GCA_036565505.1 of Hanamia sp. Lineage (GTDB taxonomy): Bacteria > Bacteroidota > Bacteroidia > Chitinophagales > Chitinophagaceae > Ginsengibacter. The sequence continues at coordinate 878 of DATCMY010000189.1, read as the reverse complement.
AAATTCTTTCTTTTTTTATTTCTTCAATACTTAGAGTTAAGAAACCTAAAAAACCACATAAAATACCTAATATCAAAAATAAATTATACAGTTCCGTGTCATTGTTATGATCGTTATTTAATTCTTTTAAGGAACTATTTAACCTGTTGAACTTTTTTAAATCATGCTTGAAATAAAAATCAGCGTTTTTATAATCCTCCCATAGCCTTTTTAATTCACCATTAACACGAATGTCATTTTTTGAGCCAGTAAGTATTTCCTCAAAGATTACCAATGAATCTTTTATCTTCAGAGGATTTTTTACCCCATATTGACTTGATAAATCTTTGGCTTTTTCATTTAATATTTTTAGTTTATACTCGTTTATTTCTTGCTTATCACTCAGACTGTCTATTTGGGATTTGTTTTTTTCAAAGTTTGTTGAGTATTCTTTATATTCTGATTGAGTTGCAAAAAAAGAATATCCAATAAGAAATATATAATGGCTAATATTAATTTAGATAAGGTATCAGGTATTGCCGGAATCATTTTTTGAATTTATGTAATATTATTAAGTGTTCGATACCTCAATTATAGCGTAGCCCCTTTTAGTTGATATTACTTTAATCTTATCAATGTATTTTAAGTCTACTTGCCCCCGCTGTTAGAAGTTTATAACTTCGAACCACTATGCCTGTAGATTGCATCTACGGTAAACCACGTAAAAAAAAGCCCATAACCACTGGCTATACGCTTTTGTGCTCCCGACGAGATTCGAACTCATATCGATGGTACCGGAAACCATCATTCTATCCATTGAACTACGGGAGCAATTGTGGGGCAAATATATAAAATTGAAACAACCATTTATGCCTGGTCATATAGATTTTAAAGAAGAG
>DATCMY010000188.1:0-5279 GCA_036565505.1 Hanamia sp. | reverse complement strand
GATGTCAAATGATACTTCAAATACTTCATGCAATTTTCCTCTTTTTTTATCAGATGGGTTTACTCCGGCTAGCAATTGATTCAAGATATTTTCATTCTCTTTTTCTTTTAATTTAGCTACGATATCATAAGCCATAAAGCGCTTACCATTACCAATAATTTTATTAATATTTTTTCCGGTATTAGAAAATGCAATCAGCACATGTAAATGGTTAGGCATAATAACATATCCTGTAATAAAGTGATTGTTTAGCTTTAGATACTGAAACCATTTATACACGGCATCATAAGAGTCGGCAATATTAAAAAGAGGAAGCCACTTAAAACAAGTAATGGTGATAAAATAAATTCCATCAGGTTCGGCAATTTTTAGTTTTACAGACATGAGATGAAATTAAATAAAATTTTCTTGTTACAACGCCGGGTCCCCTGCGGGAGACTCGGCTGGGACTCAATTTTACAGACATGAGATGAAATTAAATAAAATTTTCTTGTTACGACGCCGGGTCCCCTGCGGGAGACTCGGCTGGGACTCAGCTTGCTTAATATACAAACTTTAGTAACGAACTATCTCCCTGTTCCCGCAAGCGTCCGCTTGCGTTTATCATTTTCCTGATTTGATTTGAAACTCATTCGTAAAATGTTTTGATCTCTTATAACCATAGCACAAGCGGACGCTTGCGCTAAACTCCCGAACTATAACCTCGCGCCATAAAGGGGATTACTCTTAAAAATACATTGCGCTCACAACGCTCGCCGGCATAAACGCCTTGTTCCCCGTTTTCTGAAGATGCCCGTTTTTGATAAAATTATATTCCAGGGATATAGCCGTTACAATAAGACTTCCGGACGGAGTAGGTACCGGCAGCGAAACAATTCGCTCTGGTACTTCTTCCTCATTATATTCATAAAGAATGAAAGTAGAAAAGCCGCCGGTTGAGATGCCGTTGTCTACATCACAACCCGCAACTCCAATAATACATGTAACGGAAACAGTGCCTGAAGGTGCTGAAACAGATTTTACCGCCACAAAAGCCGGTATCTTTAATTCAATCAGCCCATCTTCCGGCTTGGTTATCTGCAAAGCTACTTTCCATCTTTCTCTTACAGAGTAGCCTTCTGTAAAGGAGAAATTACTGACAAAAGGCACATCATCATTGGACTGTGTCGCATCATACCCGGAACGCAGCCATTGAAACAAAGCAGATACCAGCCTGGTCTGCATTTTATTATCGGAAGGGAAGGGGATAGCAGGAAGAAGTTGCTCTCTCAGGCATTTGCCGAGCCGCGATGCTTTGCCAAATTCGGTTGCCCGCTTTTTGGTCGCTTTTGTCTGCTTTACTTTCAACGGAACAGAACGTGCATAATACTTGTCACCCCGTTTATAAAAGATTACGTTTTGTATCCTCCCCGTTATCTGTACATCAATTTGTGATGGCATAGCCTTATTTTTTATTCATGAATGAGAACTGTTTTCTTCCTGTATACGCTATAAATGCTTCCTGTTTTACCTATAGCATTCCCGTACCATAGCCGTATCAAGTCCGGCATAAGTCCGGCATATCCCGGAGATAACCCGCTATTGGAAACAATCAATACCTTGTAGGAACGTATAAAGACAGTTCTTTAGTGCAAAGAAAGCCCGGTTTATTAATTTACCGCATCCTTCACACAACGAAAACCTACTGTAGCATTTCTCTCAAATCCTTGTGAAACCCTTAACAAATATTGCCTGTACGTTAATGGTCGCGGCCCTCCCTGAACATACCACCAGCTGGAAGAAGGATTAAAATAACTACCTCCTTTCATAATAATATAACGATAACTTCCACTCTGATACAAATCATTGGTAAGTTGCCAAACACAACCAACGAGGTCCTCCAATCCGTAAGGGTTAGCACCTGCGTGATATTTGCCTACTGCATACAGTTTACCATCCCCGGAATTGCAAAACCGCAAATCTATTCCTTCCGGTTTCTTAACTGTAAGTGTACTATTTACTTCTTGTGTGGTCCATTTCACTGGTGATTTTTGCTTCCATGGCCACTCATTCAATTGAGGAGTTTGTGCAGCATACTGCCATTCAATTTCAGTGGGAAGACGCTTGCCGGCCCATTTTGCATAGCCTTTTGCATCTTCATAAGAAATATACACAACAGGAAAATTTTCTTCTCCGGGACGAATTTCTCCTGCAATCCAGTTTTTGAGAAAATTAACAGTATCACTGGTAACATAATTGGAGGCTGTTATAAAATCTTTAAACTGTGCATTTGTAACCGGAAAACGATCCATATAAAATGCTTTCATATTATAAGTGCTGTCTTCATTATAATCCGGGTAAGAAATAAAATCATCACCATGTGTACTGTGAAATTTAAAAATTCCTGCAGGTACTTTAACCATTCCTCCATGAGCTTTTTTCGCAGGATTTGTAACGTCCGGTTCACTGTTAAGCCGGGGTGTACCCGGTTTTATTTCAAATATCCTTTCATCCAGAATTTCTCCCTTATCAAAAAGTTGTATAACAAACTTTCCCTCATACCTTCCAAAAAGAGCACTCAGATGTACAATATGCTTTCCGGGCTCAAAAATCACCGGCTTCTTTTCATAAGATGGATTTCCTGCCCAGAGCCTGATTTCGGAACCTTTTGTAGTTTCAATAGTTAGCAGATCTCCTGAGAGCGCGCTTTCCAGAAGGTGGGGGAATTGCCCAATACAATCTACCGCTCCTTCATTATTAGAGCCGAGCCAGGAGGCATTAAAAGCATCTGTTTGTACCTTTACAGAATATGTTTTTCCTTCTCGGGGAGAAGGTAATTCCTGGTGATGCCATATATCCACAAAATGAGTATGATCTTTTGGTATAACGTTAAATAAAAGTCCGTTATAACTACCAGGAAGAATACTGTAAATTGTATAAATACTTTTTTGCGAACCAGGCCATTCATTGACCCATATACTGTCCCTGGCTGTTGAAATTAAAGGAGTATATTCTTTATCAGTAAAATTATTACTGCTTTCACGGAGTATGCGGGTGGTTTGTCCGAGGTACCGGTACTCATCTTCAAGGTAAGATGGAATGCCAGGATAGGACATAATAATTTCTGTGCCATAGCCGTTAAAAAAAGCAAGTGAAACTTCCCTTCGTATAGGTTCGGTGGCAACTCCTGTTACTCTAAAAATAGCAAATTCAGGCTTTATAAATTTATTTAGATTTAGCATTGGAGGATAATAAATAGCATCGTGCACCCTTCCTGAAATCACACCCTGCATATCCCTGGGAACCGCCATTCCTTCAGGATACATAATTACACCGGGCTTTACACTATCTGCTGCTGCCTGCAATTCCTTGCTGGATGCCCCCTGGGTATCCAACACGATCCCATCTGAATTGGTTTGGCGAATAATATCGGCCAATCCTGCCAGATGTCCTTCACCCCGGGTACTTTCATCCCACGGATTATAACATATAAACAGGTGGCTGTTCATTGAATGAAAACTATCGGCAATTTCCCTGATTTTTGACAACCCTCCGGGAAGGTCACGAAACAAATCAAACTGATTTCTTTGGTCAATACCAAGGGAGGGCCAGGTTGGCCAGATGCAAACTACATCGTCACCTCCATACAGCGGAAAACTCTTTTTTAGTAAATCAATAATATGATATCGGTTGTCTTTATAATCATAAAACTGTTTGTCCCATGCCATTAGCAGGTGAATCACATAAGATTTTCGGATCCATTCCAGATCCTTTCTTCGATAAAGACTATCATTAAAGCTGGTCACATCATAAAGGCTTCTTTGCTGAAAGATTTTCCGAAGCCCTTTCTGCCAGTCCCCTGAATACAGATCTGCATAAAAATGATAGGAGATATTTCCCCCGGGATAAAGTATCGTTTCAAAACGTCTCATAGACCCCTTTTCAAAATTTTTTCCTGTCCTTCTTACCAGCGCGCAAAGCGCTAAGGAATCTTTGACCTTCGATTCAGAAAATCCCAGTTCCCATGCGTTATCCGGAACAATTACATTTACCGGCTGGCGACCGGGAAGAAATAAATAGGTACGGGAAATAGCGTTATTTCCCATTCCGGTAATGAACACCTTTTCAGGATTCCTCCCCAACGGAACTACATTCGAAAGGGACAGCGTATCCCCTGAAATATTTTTAAAGGTTACCACACCCTTGATCCCGGGTGAGAAAGCGGTATCTGCCTGATAGACGATGCTCAGCTTTTGAGACCATGAAGCATCTGGCCGCAAGTTGGTAAAGGTTTTTCCATTAAGATCAAAATCTAAAAGCGGTAAAGGATTTTCCAGTTGATAATGGCGTCCATGGTTATCAATAATAGTATTGATCAATAACTGATCCGTTTGAATACCTTTCAAAGCAACCTGATCTTGTGCCAAAATTGTACCCGGAAGACTCATTAAGATCATTCCATTCAAAAGAAAATAAAATAATATTCTGTTCATTGAAATATACTTTTGTAATTATTTTTGTTTTAAATCCATCATCATGCGGTTAATGATCCCTGCCCAGATGTAGGTTCGATGGTAACCTCCCCAGATACTGTCAGGGTCATAAAATTCCCAAAGTTCATGATCAGACCGAAGAACATCTATCATATTATCCATGACCTTATGCACCAGTTCTTCTGCTACTTTTTTATAGCCGTAATCCAGTAATCCACGTTCAATAAGGTAATCCCATTGGATCCATACAGGGCCGTTCCAGTATCCCCTGGGATTGTAATAGGGATCGTTGGCAGCAAGGGAAGGAACTCCGTAACGACGCCAGAAAGAAGCGGTATCTGTTAAATGCTTCACCAGGCTGGCTGCCTTTTTTTTATCGGCAATTCCTGCCCAAAGCGGTAAAAAACCGATGATCTCTTTTCTTTTAAGATCATCTTTGTTCTTATAAGTAAAAGTATGTGTATGCTTGTCTACGTTGTAATAAAAATGTGTTACAGAATCCCAAAAAGTTTTATTGATGAGAGCAGATCTTTTCCGGTAGTCTTTTTTCCATTCGTCAGCCTCGCTTTTAAGATGAAGAGTCCTCGCCATTTTCTCGAGTGATTTGGCTTCCATCACCAGCATACAGTTCAGATCCAGCGATTCAAATTCTGCCGGGTAGCCTACCTGATCCCAAACAGCTACCAGGCCATCACGCACTGATTCAAGTATAGCTTCCCCGCCCCACTCACACAAACCATCATGATCCTTATCGCGATGGCCTGTATAAAAATGATAGAATTTTTTGGAAGACTGGTACATTTCACG
>DATCMY010000187.1:0-4344 GCA_036565505.1 Hanamia sp. | reverse complement strand
ATTGAATACCCCACACAATTGATCTTAATGGAGGTAACACATAAAAGTTTTGGGATTCAGGGTCTGCTCCGATATAATTGGAAATGATAAAAAGATTTTGTGCCTCGATATAAAAACGGCAATTACTGATGTGATACCGTTGTAACCAGGGGACAGGTAAACGATATGATAGCGAAATATTTTTGAGCCTGATAAAGGATGCATCGGTATAATTTGCATTAGAAAGACTCAAAGCAGATATGGCTGTATAGGCATTGCTATAGCCAGAAGTGAATTCCTGAATATTAGTAACATCTCCGGGCTTCTGCCACCTGTTCATTACAATTTCTGGCTGATTATAAATCCATCCGGGGGGTGTGTTATACAATTGCCTGAGATAACTTAACCCTGTTTGTTTCCTGAATTCAAAAAAGAAACCCAGATCGAATTGCCGGAAGGAAATATTGTTTTGAATACCTCCATAAAATTTGGGATCTGTATTTCCAAAATATTGATAATCCCCATCGTAAATCACCCCGTCATGATTCATATCTTCAAAAGTGTATAAACCAGTTTGAGGATCAACTCCGGTATATTTAAATGCCCTAATGACACTAAGTGGCTTCCCTACCACATATCGGCTGGCATAGCTGGAACTGCTTAATCCAGGGAATGCCAGTAATTTGTTTCGGGGGATGGTTATGTTAAACGAAATTGTCCAGTTTAACTCTTTAGAGTGGATGTTCCTGGTTGTTATTACTAATTCAATGCCTGTATTACTTACAAGTCCCGGAAAGTTCTTTACTACATTAAAGAAACCAGTTTGGTTTGGAAGTGAATAATTAATCAATTGATTATTACAACGGTTATTATAGTAAGATGCTGATAACAGAATAGCATCATTTAAGAAACCAAGCTCAACGGCTGCTTCAAACTTTTTATTGATTTCCCAATTATAATCAGGATTATATAAGCTTCTGGGATATAGACCTGATAAGCCATTATAGGTATTATTAGTATTGCTCCAGAGGTTCAGGAATTTATAATCCCCAATCTGGTCATTGCCTGTTAGGCCATAGCTACCTCTTAACTTGCCAAAACTCAGGAAGGAAAGATTTCTTTTAACGAAAGGCTCTTCAGAAAACAACCAAGCCATGCCTATTGCCCCGAAGTTTGCCCATTGCTTATCTGGAGCAAAGCGGCTTGAGCCGTCTCTACGTGCAGAAAGGTTGACAATATACTTATCGTGCAGGTTGTAATTTACACGTCCGAAGAAAGCGACATAACGGTATTGAACAAAGTTATTGCTTGCTGTTATATTACCTGCTGCGGCAATAGAATTTAAGAGAAGATCCGAACTATAATTGTTTCCATACACGGAACTGGTTTTGCCAGTTTTATCCTGAAACGTATTACCTAATAGTATGTTCAACCTGTCATTAACTGTTGTCCTGGTGTATTCTAATTGTGGTTCAATAATCCAATTGCGCGTATTGGAATTGGCAAATGCAGAAGAAGGTAATTCTCCTGAGTTAGGGTCTATAGCCGCTGTTGGTCTTGTAGTTGTTTCGTCTGAACGGAATGTATTGTAGCCGAGGCTGGTTTTGAGAACAAGGCCATTGAACAATTTATAGCTCAATTGCATGTTGGCTAATAAATTTTCATTCAAAGAACTATACTGTTCTTCCAATAAGGATAGAGGGTTAATTATATCACCATTGCCGATCGTTGAATAAACAATACCGTTATCCTGCCAGCTTAACTTGCCGGTACTATCATATAATTTAAAGTTGGGTGGTAAATTAATATACCTTGTCAAATCAGTTCCGGGCATTATATTTTTGTCGGACGAATACATACCCGAAAGAAAAATATTGAACTTTTTATTTGCTGAACTATGATTAATGTTGAAGTGTGACGAGGCTATTCCATCCGAAAAATTGCCCGGATAAACGGTTGTTTCTTTATGGTATCCGCCACCAATAAAAAACTGTGTAGAAGCATTGCCTCCTGAAACTGATGCCTGGACATCATTTGTTTGAGCGGTATTCCCAATCAACAATTTTTTAAAATCTGTATATCGTGTAGTGTCCCATAAAGTAATATCCGGAGCATAACCCGGATCTGACGAGTTGGAACTTACGGTATATCCATCATTAGCAAAGGCTTCCCTGCGCATCTGCACATATTGTTGCGTATTCAGCATATTCAATGATCTACCTATTTTGCTGAAGCCTGCATTGGCATTTATACTAAATTTCGTTTCACCCTTCTTCCCTTTTTTGGTAGTAATGATTATTACTCCATTTGCACCCCGGCTTCCATAAATGGAAGTAGCATCGGCATCTTTTAATACTTCCACGCTTTCTATTTCCGAAGGGCTTATAGCATTAAGCGGACTTAGTCCTCCGCTGCTGATTGAAGTTGGATTGTTAGCTGCTGAGTTTATCTGATTGGTTGGTGCATTCCCCTGTTCAAAAGGAACTCCATCAATGATAAATAAGGGGTCGTTTTTTGAGTAAGCGAGGTCAAGAGCGCTTTGCCCCCGGATCTGGACATTGAATGAAGAGCCGGGAACGCCACTTGTTTGAGATATAACCATACCGGGCACCCTCCCTTCGAGTGCTGCCAATACATTGCTGACAGGCTGACTGGAAATATCTTCGGAAGTTATTTTAGTTATGTTGCCGGTATTATATCGTCTTGTTGTGTTTCCATAAGCTACGATTATGGTTTCATCAAGACTTTTTACTAAAACTTTTAAAGCTACAACAAACGGTATTTTATCTACTGTTGCTTCAAACGTTTTATAACCTACGTAGCTGAATTGCAATGTGTCTTCAAGAGCGTTATAGCTGATCTTATACTCACCTTTTACATTGGTAAAAGCTGCTGCCTTACCAGATTTTAGCTTTACTGTTACCCCTGCTAATGGATCATTATTGATTTCCGAATTAACCCTTCCGCTAACAGTTTTGTTTTGGTGGTTTACTGATGGAGATTGCGCTGTAGAAAGTAAAGGCAATAGCAAGGCCAGTAACCCAATTATATGTTTCATGAAATATAATTTTGGTAATAAAATAATTGATAAAATAAAAGCTAACAGTGGCTGCCATTGCAGAGGCTCCGGCAGCCATGTTCCTGGACACACATGAGAAAAAGTGCAGGAGCCTGTCAGGGTGATCATGGAATAGTTATTCGGGATTCTTTGGTTTTTTTGCATACTGGGTTTGAAGCAGGCAAAGTGCGGTGCCTTTAAGGCGGCTTATGAGCTGAAAATTTTTATGGTATTGAAATAAAAAATAAGGATGGCGCTTATATGAAAATGAAGAATGAGAAGCAGGCTGTTTGCTATTTTTTATTTGTTGTAAAAGCAGGTAATGAAGAATACGATGTAAAGATCGTTTAGGAATGCTCGTTAGTATTGGTGGTGAATATGTATTCTTTGTAGCCATACTTTAAAAATAAGATTGCAATATAATATCAAATTGTATAATAAACAATTATGTTTATTAATAAACATAAAATTTCGATAAATAAACATAAAATATACATTATAATATACAATTCTGTGGCTTTCTTTACACAAATTTAGAAACTATCAAAAAAATTGTACACAGAGGTAAAATTCTTCAACAAGCTATTGAAAAAACAGGGTTAAGTATAAAACTTGTAACTCAAAGAGCAGGCTATAAAAGAATTACTTACTATTCGCATATAAAAAAAGAAGATCTTTCATTTGAAATTCTTGCCAAATACGCTAAGGCGATTAATCATGATTTTTCAGAAGATATTCCGGAAATGGACCAGTTTATAGTTGAAGAAGGAGAACCTGTTCATGGTAAAGAACCCGTAACAATAGAGGAGGCAGTAAAACAAAGAAATGAATGGAAGGAAAAATATTATGCACTTATGGAAAAGTATCTTAAGTGTGTAGAGAAGAAGTAAGCCAAAAAGATAGTTTTTAATTATTTCCCAGTTGAAAGACTATTGAACTTTTTGAGAAACTATTGCAAAAAGAGCGGGAAAAATTTGAGAAGGTTAAGAAGGAGAAGAAAGGGTGATTGGAAGGAGAATTTAAATTGCTTTCGGGTTATTTTCGTTTGTTCATGATAGTTATACTGATTTGGATTTGTAGTAAACGGACAAATAAAGGATATTTTTTTGCTTTTGCTGGTCTTCCACTTCCAAAATTATAACGTTTACCAGGACTAAAAGAAGCGCCGTTGGTGGTGTTTTTGACCAACAACAGCATAAATTCAGACCTTTCCATAACAGGCATGTATCCTTACAATGACGCACTGGCGGGTATGAACTTTCTCATGGAATTCAAACTATAACCTTTTAATTACTCATGCGAAATCG
>DATCMY010000186.1:0-9361 GCA_036565505.1 Hanamia sp. | reverse complement strand
GGTATTATGGTACATGAATATGGCCCTCATATTTTTAATACCGATAAAAAACAAATCTGGGATTTTGTAAACAGCTTTTCGGAGTTCAGGCCTTATGTTCACCGTGTTAAAGCAATGAGTAATGGCAAAATATATACTTTACCAGTTAATCTGGACACCATTAATCAGCTTTTTAAAAAATCCCTTACACCTGAAGAAGCAAAGCACTTTCTTGAAACCCTTTCAGATAAGACAATTACCGACCCACAAAATTTTGAAGAACAGGCTTTACGTTTTATAGGAAAAGATTTGTATAACGCATTTTTTTATGGCTATACAAAAAAACAATGGGGTTGTGAACCTAAAGAACTGCCAGCTTCTATTTTAAAAAGAATACCCGTAAGGTTTAATTACGATGATAATTATCATAATAATATCTATACTGGTATTCCTGTTGATGGTTATACTGCTTTAATAGAAAAGTTTATTGCATACGATAACATCCATATTACCCTAAATAAAAAATTTGATTCCAGTATGGATGTTTCTGCTTATGATCATGTATTTTATACTGGCCCTATTGATGCATGGTTCAATTTCAAATATGGCAGGCTAGGCTACCGTACTGTTGCTTTCGAAAAAATTTATGGCGAGGGAGATATGCAAGGCATTGCTCAAATAAATTATTGCGATACTGATATCCCATACACCCGTATTACTGAACACAAGCATTTTGCTTATTGGGAAAAACATGATAAAACTATTTGCTTTAAGGAATACAGCAAAGAAACTGAAGTGGACGATATTCCTTATTACCCAAAGAGATTACAAAAAGACAAAGAATTATTAATATGCTACAGAAAGGAAGCAAGCAACTTGAAAAAAATTTCATTTTTAGGAAGACTTGCCACCTACCGGTACATGGATATGCACCACGTGATTGACGAAGCCCTAAGTTATTCGGCAGAATTTTTACAGGCTTATGAATTTCATTTTAAACCTCCGGTCTTTCCTAACCAGGAAAATAATCAATAATACCAACCCGCTTTATCTACTCTTCCATAGATTTTTTGCGCTTTTATTCCTATTTCCTCAACTACGATTGAGATTTTTTTACAATCTTATTTCTCATAAAATTTCGCAATAATTTTATCGTTAGTCCGTTATAGCTACAGGTGCTTTTTATTAAAGCAATTAAATTTCATTCAGTTATTCAATTCTAATAAAATCATTAAATGGGGAAAATAATCGCCGTTGTTGTAACCTATAACAGGCTACAATTATTAACTGAATGTATCCAGGCATTACGAAACCAGACAAAATCTTTAGATAAAATACTGGTAATTAATAATGGCAGTTCCGATAACACAGAAAATTGGTTAAAACAACAAGATGACCTTGTGTTTATAACACAAAATAACTGCGGCTCTGGTGGTGGTTTCTGCAAAGGTATTCAATGGGCCTACGATCATGGATTCACATGGATTTGGTGCATGGATGATGATGGCTACTCAAAAAATGATGCCTTGGAATATTTGTTGAAAGCTAATGTCGGAAACGAAATCCCTTTGTTAAACTGCGCTGTAATAGATAAAGAAGACAAGAAATCATTTGTTTGGAAAACACAACAATACACTTCGCTAGAAAATGTGGACTGTGAAATGATTCATGGCAAAGGGCATCCATTTAATGGAACACTAATTCATCGCAAAATTGTAGAGCGGGCTGGTTTGCCTCAAGCAAAGTTATTTTTGTGGGGAGATGAAACAGAATATTATTACAGAATTACCAGAAAAAATAAAATACCTGTAATCACAGTTACCTCAAGTATTCATTTTCATCCATCCTCAGTTTTTTCGATAAGGAAGGATTGGGACTATGCCTCTTCCTGGAAAATGTATTATTATATTAGAAATAGGCTTTCAATTCATAAATCAAAATTCCAAAATAAGACAATAGCAATTATTAATTATACATCCTTTATCGTAGCCTTTTTGGGCCTTATAATCTTTTTTCAAAAAACTAACAAAATCAAAAAGGTTGCCTTTCTTTTTTGGCCATTATCTGATGCGATTTTCAACAATTACAAGGCAACTCCAACTAATGTTTTGTTTAGGTTAAGAAAAAACATGGAATATTCTTATGTAACAAAGCTAAAGAGATTCTTTGATAAAATATTTCCAGGACTTCATATTTCATCCTTCCCTTCCAATAGTAATCAGCCCGCTAAGTCAACATAATTACTGAAATATTATAAATCATGATAGCAGAATGTTAAATCACATAATGCCTTTTAATTGGGTAGAGGATTCTATTATTAAATTTTCAATTATCGTTATAAATTTATGAAGTTATTTTCGCTTATTATTTTCAAAGAAAATTTTCATTTCTATAAAGGTGAGCAATAAAATAATAAGAATAACAACATCCCCACTGGCATTAAAATACCTGTTACCTGGACAGATGCAATTTATGCAAAAACATGGTTTTGAGGTGATCATGATAAGTGCCGATGGAAAGGAGCGGGACGAAATAATAAAAAATGAAGGATGCAAGCACATTGTTGTTCCAATGACTCGTCAAATTACTCCATGGCAAGACTTAAAATGCCTTTGGCAATTAATTAAAATCTTTAGAAAAGAGAAACCAAAAATTGTACATACCCACACCCCCAAAGCGGGTTTGCTTGGTATGCTGGCTGCATATATCTGTTCAGTAAAAGTAAGAATTCATACAGTGGCGGGCTTACCATTGATGGTTGAAAAAGGATTTAAATTTCGATTGCTTACGTTAATCGAAAAAATAACTTATGCTGCTGCTAATCGAGTATGGCCCAATAGTACCTCTTTAAAAAATTATATAATTGAAAAAAGGTTTACAAAAAAATCAAAATTAGGAGTTATTTTGATGGGATCTTCTAATGGTATTAATTTAAACCGATACAGCAAACAATCTCTTGACAACAATATAATTGAAGAAATAAAAAAATCTTTCTTTTATTCTGAAAAAAATAAATACCTCCTTTTTGTAGGGAGAATGGTAGCAGATAAAGGAATTACTGAGCTTGTGGACGCATTTTCTATTTTACAAAAAAATCAAAATTGGTTAAAATTAATATTGGTTGGTCCATTTGAAAAAGAATTGGATCCTCTTCCTTCAAACACCCTAAAACAAATAGAAAGTAATCCTGCAATATTTCACATCAATTGGACAGACTATGTAGAATATTATATGGCTCTTGCCCATTATTTTGTATTTCCTTCCCATAGGGAGGGATTTCCAAATGTTTTATTGCAGGCAGGTGCTATGGAATTGCCCATCATATGCAGTAACATTCCGGGCAATATAGATATTGTAGTAAATAATGAAACCGGCATCACATTTGAAAAACAAAATTCAAAAGATTTAATGAACGCTATATTTAGTGCAATTAAAAAACCTTTGGAATCACAGAAGATGGCGAATGACTTAAAGAAATTTATATATGCCAATTATGACCAGGAGGTAATTTGGCGAGAACTTCTAAATAAATACAACGAATTAATAGTTGAACTTGAATAAAGTTATTAAATGAATTAATATTTCAACTCCCTACTTGCCTAATTTTTTTACGGGATTACCAACATATACTCCAGGCTCTAAAATGTTTTTAACTACTACTCCACCCATTCCAATGGTTACATCATTACATATCTCAATGCCTTGCCTTACTGCAGAATTTGTTCCAAAATATACACCGTCCCCAAATTTACAATTGCCGCTTATGTTTGTTCCAGGAGTGGTCGTAAAATAATCTCCAATTTCGCAATCATGACCTATTGTAGTGTGTAAATTCAGATGGGCATGCCTTCCAATTTTGACATTACAAGTAATTATAGTTCCTGCAGTTATTATACTACCTTCCCCAATTTCCACCCATTGGGAAATTACGGCACTAGGATGAATTATCGTTGTATACATTGTATTAGAAGGTAGCTTGTCAACTACTTTTTTTCTTAAAATAGGATCACCTATACCAACCACTACTTTGTATAAAGTCGGATCAAATAACGAATGAGGAATAACATCAATACCCATAATTGACTTTACATTATAATCTTCATTAGCGACCATAAAACAAGCAATTTCTTCAATTTTAGAATAAGGTATTTTCAAACCGTCAATAATGCAGCAAAGAACCTCTCTTGCAAAACCACCGGCACCTACTATACAGATTTTACTATCTCTTGAAACCATAAATTTTTATTTAATTTCTCATTATAATCCTTTTATTACTCTAAGCAAATAATAGTTCCTTCCCTTTAGCAACAAAGTGTGAAGATAATAACAATACCTATAACTAATAAATTGCATTACAATTCAATTCTTCCTTATTTCATTCGCAGGTATTTCAATATTAGTATTCTTCTTTACCATTATGCCCGGTTGTTTTTGCTCATTCATTTAAAATTTGTTTTTAATCAAACCCAAGACAAGTAATAAAATCTATTAAATCGGCAATAATTAATTCTTTTAACCGTTTTTAATATTAGTAGACCAATTCTATGTTTTTTGACAAACTTAATAAATCCTAAAAAATCAATGTTATGATACTGATAGGTTACTCTGGTCATTCCTACGTGATAAATGGAATCCTTCATACACTTGGTATTAAAACTACCGGGTATTGCGATAATGAAGAAAAAAAATCAAACCCTTTTTCACTTAAATACCTTGGCAGAGAACTTTCTCCAACAGGTATAAAAGCGCTTTCGCAAGACGATTTTTTTATTTCAACAGGTAATAACTTTGTTCGAAAAAGCATCTTTAATAATCTTGCTATTAGAAATTTACTACCTATTAATGCTGTACATCCTTCTGCAATTTTAGATCATACTGTGCAACTTGCTTCTCATGGAATAATGATTTCTGCAAATGTGACTATTAATGCCTTGGCACATATTGGAACAGGAGCAATTTGTAATACCTATTGCGTTATTGAACATGAGTGTGAAATTGGTGATTTTGCACACGTTGGGCCCGGCGCTGTCTTATGTGGAAATGTGAAAGTGGGAGAAAATTCATTTATTGGAGCTAAATCAGTAATTAGGGAAGGTATTAAAATTGGCAAAAATGTAATTATTGGAGCTGGATCTGTAGTGGTTAAAGATATTCCTGATAATCTAAAAGTAGTCGGCAACCCGGCAAGAATCCTGGTTAAATCTTAACCTGTTTTTCTCCTTTTTATTACAACCTTTCTCATTTAGAAATTCGTTTGGCCTATATTTGCAACCCTATAAAAAAGGATGTATATGAAAGTATTGGTTACCGGTGGCGCTGGATATATAGGTTCTGTATTAGTTCGCCAATTATTAAATAAAGGATACAAAGTAAGGGCTTTTGATAGTTTAAAATTTGGAGGAGAAGCATTATACGATGTGATGCTTCATCCCAACTTTGAATTTATGAAGGGCGATGTGCGAAATGCAGATGAAGTAGCAAAAGCATTGGAAGGCATTGATGCAATAGCTCATCTTGCAGCTATTGTTGGCGATCCTGCTTGTAAAAAATACAGTGATGAAGCCAAAGAAACAAACTGGGAAAGTAGTAGAGCGTTATTTGATGCAGCTGAAAATGCCGGTGTGAAACGTTTTGTTTTTGCAAGTACCTGCAGCAATTATGGAAAAATGCCTGACCCCGATTCTTTTGTTACAGAAAAATCCGAATTAAACCCAGTTTCATTATATGCAGAATTGAAAGTAAAATTTGAAAAATATTTACTGGAGGAAAGAAAGGGTTCTCAAATATGCAGTACAGCATTGCGCTTTAGTACCGTTTATGGGTTTTCTCCACGTATCCGATTTGATTTAACTGTAAATGAATTTACCCGCAATGCGGCTATACATGGTGAACAGGAAATTTGGGGCGCTCAATTTTGGAGACCATACTGCCATGTGGATGATTTAGCCAGAGCTGTAGTACTTGTATTTGAAAGCACTGAAGAAAAAGTGAGGGCTAATGTATTTAATGTGGGTTCTACAGAAGAAAATTATAATAAAGGTATGATAATTGAAGAGGTATGCAAAGTGGTGCCTGATACGCTCGTGAAATATGTGGAAATGAATGAAGATCCCAGAGATTACAGGGTAAATTTTGATAAAATAAAAAATGAATTAGGCTATACCATCACCAAAAAAGTACCGGAAGGAGTTAAAGAAATTTATACTCTATTAAAAACAGGAATAATAACAGATCCTTTCGCACAAAAGTTTAAAAATATTTAAACATTATTTTAGGATAAATCTTCCCAAGTGCTGATGAATAAAAAACCTATTGCTCTTGTCTTTTAGGCAGGAGCATTTTTTTTTAATAGGTTTGCACCTACTAAAATCATGATACTAAATTAAAGATCTCTTTATGTTATTATTAAGTGGTCCCAACATGGGCGGCAACGAACTTAAGTATGTTACTGAATGTATTGAAACAGGATGGGTAAGTAGTGTGGGAGCCTATGTAGATAAGTTTGAAAAGATCAGTGCAGAATTTGCAGGCACAAAATATGCAGTGGCAACGAGCAGCGGAACTTCGGCTTTGCACATTTGTTTGATTTTAACAGGGGTAAATGAAAACGATTTAGTGATTGCTCCGAACATCACTTTTGTAGCCACACTGAATTCTATAAAATATATGGGAGCTTCACCAGTTTTAATTGATACAGATGAAAAGAATTGGCAAATGGATTTGAATTTACTGGAAGAATTTTTAAATAATGAAACTTCACAAAACCAAAATGTTTGTTATCATAAAAAAACAGGCAAAAGAATTCCTGTGATTATGCCGGTGCATGTGCTGGGTAATATGTGCGACATAGACAGGTTAATATCGCTTGCAAAACAACATAATCTTATAATAATTGAAGATAGCACTGAAGCCTTAGGAAGTTATTACAAAGGGAAACATGCCGGAAGTTTTGGGCTTTTAGGAGCATTCAGTTATAATGGAAATAAAATTATTACTACTGGCGGCGGAGGTATGATCGTTACAAACGATGAAGCGCTTGCAAAAAAAGCAAAACATCTTACTACTCAAGCCAAAAGCGATCCATTTGAATATATGCATGATCAAATAGGGTACAACTACCGCCTGGTAAACGTAGCAGCAGCAATGGGTGTAGCACAAATGGAACAATTACCAGCTTTCATTAAAAGAAAAAAAGAAATTATTCAATTCTATAAAAGAGAATTGGAAAGTGTTGGGGATATAGAATTTCAGGAAGTGAGCGAAGACATGAACCCTAACTGGTGGATGCCAACAATAAAATCAATTTACCAAAAAAAATTATTGAAAATTTTGAATGATAATAAAATACAAAGCCGCCCATTTTGGGTTCCAATGAATCAACTTCCAATGTTTGCTAATGATATTTATTATAGCAAATCTGATTGCTCCAATTATTTGTATAAAAACTGCCTCAGTATTCCTTGTTCAACTAATATTACAGATGAGGAATTACTCGAGGTTAGTAATAAAATTAAGGAAGTGTTTTAATTTATTTTTTGGCACTATTTTACATACCTTTTACCCTATCTATTTGCAAAGCCCGAAAAATAAGCATTTATAAAAGACCAGAAATAATTTCTATGTATAGACTGCTTAAACGAATTATAGATTTATTATTAGCAACGATTGCCCTTGTTTTGTTATCCCCAATATTTTTATTAGTAATTATAATTTTACTGTTTACGGGAGAGCATGAAGTATTTTATTTACAGAAAAGAATCGGTTATAAAAACGTGCCCTTTTACATTTGGAAATTTGCAACCATGCAAAAAAATAGTGCTAAAATTGGAACTGGAGAAATTACCATAAGAAATGATCCCAGAGTAACCAGGTTTGGTAAATTTTTACGCATAACCAAGATAAATGAACTACCTCAAATCATTAATGTTTATAAGGGTGATATGTCCATTGTGGGCCCACGGCCCTTAATGGAGGTGAGCTTTAATTTATATTCTGATAAGGTAAAGAATAAGATATATTTTTCCAAACCGGGTATTACCGGTATCGGTTCGCTTATTTTCAGAGATGAAGAAAGAATTATTTCAGAAGCAAAAGACCCCAGAGAGATGTATGCTTCCATTTATCCATATAAAGGAGAACTGGAATTATGGTATAACGAAAATGCTTCCACTATCACCGATATCAAAATAATATTTCTTACAGGGTGGTCTATCCTATTTCCCCATAATAATCTTGCGAAAAAATTTTTTAAAAATCTACCGAAAAAACCTGAGTTATTTACCTGAAATTATTATCAAGAAAATAAATGTTATTTTAAGATATTCTATCTAAAATTTTTCTTATACTCTTGTGATAATAAAACTTATCCTAATTTTTAGTACAATTAAATTTACTTAATAGATTAAACTTTTTGCAAAAGAAAGAATCTTACCAACGGTTTATCTATTTTTGTTGCAGAGATAAATAATTATGATTCAACATCCTGAAGATTTAGAACTATTACAAGACTTTAAAGAGCCGGCAACTAAAGAGCGGGCCTTTACTGCTATTATAAAAAAATACCAGGAAAGGCTCTATTGGCACATAAGAAGAATGGTAGTAGATCATGAAGATGCTAATGATGTGTTACAAAATATGTTTATTAAAGTGTGGAAAGGATTAGAAAATTTCAGGGAAGATAGCCAGCTATATACCTGGCTTTATCGTATTGCCACTAATGAATCGCTTACTTTTTTAACCCAACAGAAAAAAAGAACTTCGGTTTCTTTAAGTGATGATGAGAATGGGTTGAGTAATAAACTGAGAAGTGATAGTCATTTTGATGCTAATAAACTGGAATGGAAATTACAATTGGGCATACAACAATTACCAGAAAAACAGAGGTTGGTTTTCAACCTGAGATATTATGACGAAATGCCTTATGAAGAAATGAGCCGCGTGTTGGAAACCAGCGAGGGCGCCTTGAAAGCCAGTTATCACCACGCAGCAAAAAAAATTGAAGAATTTATATTGAATAATTAAACTAAATGGCTGTTTTAAAGTCTGAAAGTGGCGATGAAAGAATCAACTGAAATATTAGATGAATTAAATAGAATAAGCCCTTTACTGGCTTCCATTGAAAAAATTAACATTTTCACCATTCCTGAAAATTATTTTAATGGGTTGGCCGAAAGAATTTTTGTCTATACTTTTTTGAATCAAAACAATAATGCAGAATTTAATAATAATAATGTTAACCGGGTTCCTGAAGGATATTTTGATTCTTTAAGTGATCATGTTCTTGCCAAAATTAAAAACCAGGAATTTGAAAGCGATAAAGAAGAATTACAAAAATTATCACCCGTTTTATTTGAGTTAAAAAATAAAAATGTATTTATAGTAC
>DATCMY010000185.1:0-4359 GCA_036565505.1 Hanamia sp. | reverse complement strand
TTTAGTTATCAATTAGAAAGAATGATAGAACTGCATAACAAAACTTTGGGAATTATAGGGTTTGGAAAAATAGGGCAGGCAGTGGCCAAAATTGCGCTGGCTTTCGGTATGCGCGTAATAGCTTCCCACAAACATCCTGAGCACGATCAGATGGAAGGCGTCCGGTTTGTAAATGAGGATAAGTGTTTTCAGGAAGCGGATATCATCAGTTTACATTGCCCGCTTAATGAACAAAACAAATATTTTGTAAACCAGCGGTTATTGGAAATGATGAAACCATCGGCTTTTTTGATCAATACCAGCAGAGGCGGTCTTATCAATGAACAAGATCTTGCAGCGGCATTGAACGCCGGACGCATTGCCGGAGCCGGCCTTGATGTTTTATCTATGGAACCTCCTTCAGCCGCCAATCCATTGCTTCATGTAAAGAATTGCCTGGTAACACCACATATAGGATGGGCAACTTATGAGGCACGTTACCGTCTTATGCAGGAAGTGATAAAAAATGTCCTTGCCTTTTTTAATCGCGTCCCGGTAAATGTTGTTAATTAACTGATTTTAGCCTACTGAAAAAAGGAGTAGGATAATGAATTTACTTCAATATTCCTTGTTCGTTATTCTTTATTTTTTCCTTCCTTCTATCTTAATATCGAATATTGAACAAGGAATAAAGAATAAAGAAGTTGGAAAACAATTTCCACAATTAGCCAAGCCATTTTTATCGCCCTCCTTATGGCATATGCTTTGCGGCTTTCAACGCATTGAAATAAAAATAAAAAATGTAAAAATGAATAATGTAAAAAGCATCCACGATCATGGTCAAAGCATCTGGCTTGATTTTTTTGACCGGGAAATAATGAATAACGGGGAGCTTCAGAAGCTAATTGATGAAGACGGCCTGAGCGGAATTACTTCCAATCCTTCCATTTTTGAAAAAGCGGTTACCAGTAGTTCCGATTATGATGAGGATATAAGGCGATTAGCTGCTGAACAAAAAAGTAATGAAGAAATATTTTTTGGTTTTGCAACAAAGGATATCAGGCAGGCAGCGGATATGTTGAAACCCGTTTATGAGGAGGAGCATGGTACAGATGGTTTTGTAAGCCTGGAAGTTTCGCCTCATTTGGCCAATAATACAGAAGCAACGATCAACCAGGTAAGGGAATTATGGAAAGCCGTAGGACGTGAAAATGTGATGATCAAAATTCCGGGAACAAAAGAAGGGCTGCCGGCAATCCGTCAATGCCTTAGTGAAGGAATAAATATAAATATTACTTTGTTATTTGGATTACAGCGCTATACTGAAGTAACCGAAGCCTACATTTCAGCACTGGAAGAGCGGTTAAAAAACAATCAGCCTATTAATCATATCGCTTCCGTAGCCAGTTTTTTTCTAAGTCGCATTGATGTTATGATTGACCCTATTTTAAAAGAAAAGAAAATGGATAAATTGGTGGGAGAAGTTGCGATTGCGTCTGCAAAAAAGGCTTATGAGATTTATAAAGAAATTTTCTTTAGCGATCGGTTTAGAAACCTTGAAAAATTGGGAGCCAAAAAACAAAAAGTTTTGTGGGCGAGTACCAGTAGCAAAGATCCTTCTTTCAGTGATGTAAAATACGTGGAGGCTTTGATAGGGCCGGACACTGTCAATACACTTCCTCTTGAAACTATAGAAGCTTTCCGCGATCATGGAAAAGTTGCCGATCATTTGGAAAATGACCTGATCCATGCTGACAGAGTGTTGGAGCAACTGGAAGCCAATGGCATCAATCTTGACGAGATCACTCAAAAATTAGAGGAAGAAGGTGTTCAGAAATTTAATAAAGCGTATGATGGCTTATTGAAAGCAATTGATGCCAAGAAAAAGAAGGCAATGGCCTAAAGGATCAATAGCTAGAGAATGTTATTCTCAAATATTTAAATTCAGTAAAATGAAAAAGATTGCAATTAATGGGTTCGGCCGCATTGGAAGAGCTTCTTTAAAAGTGATCATGGAGGTTCCTGAATTGGAAGTAGTTGCGATCAATGATCTGTTAAGCATTGACAATGCGGCTTATCTGCTAAAATATGATAGTGTTTATGGCATCTATGATAAAGAGGTGAAGCCTAACGGTGATCATTTGCAGGTTGGCGATAAGAAGATCAATTATCTTTCTGTAAAAGATCCATCTGATTTACCATGGAATGATCTTGGTGTTGATACAGTAATTGAAAGCACCGGTCTGTTTACCAGGCGTGAAGATGCTGAAAAACACATTCATGCGGGAGCTAAGCATGTGGTTATTTCAGCCCCAACCAAAAGTGTAGATACGCCGACAATTGTGCATGGAGTAAATACACAGGATGGAAAAGTGGCCATCTTTTCCTGTGCAAGCTGCACTACCAATAACATAAGTCCTGTTATTGAAATTATCGGCAGAAGAATAGGAATTAAAAAAGCGATCTTAAGTACCATTCATGCTTATACCGCTTCGCAATCTTTAGTGGATGGACCCTCTCAGAAAAAGCCAAGAATGGGTAGGGCCGCCGCTATGAACCTGGTGCCGGCATCAACCGGGGCCGCTATCGCTACTATTAAAACATTACCGCAATACCTAGGAAAATTTGATGGAATAGCCATTCGAACACCTGTAGTGGTTGGTTCTATTTCTGATATTACTTTTGTGGTGGAGCGCGCAACTTCAGCAAAGGAAATTAATGATATTTTAAAAGAAGAATCAGCAACAGACCGCTATAAAAAAGTAGTATCCGTTTCAAATGAGCCTTTGGTGTCAACCGATATTATCCAAAGCACTTTTGCGGCAATTATTGATATGGAAATGACGCGGGTAGTGGATGGAGATCTTTGTAAAATAATGGCGTGGTATGATAATGAATGGGGATTTACCAATCAGATGATCCGCCAGATAAGAGAAATTTAATTCCCGGTCCATCAATTTATATTCAACAATAATTGAGACACTTTTGAAGGAAGAAAACCCAAAAAGTTTTTGATCCGCGTAAATGATAACCGCCAAATTGCTGCAATAAAAGAAGAAAGCAATGAAAGAAACTTCCGAAAATAAAACCGTTTGGACTATCGGCCATTCCACCCGCACTTTTGAAGAACTGGTTGAAATGTTGCGTTCGTTTCAAATTCAAATGGTAGTGGATATCAGAAGCTATCCGGGTTCGCGACGTTACCCGCAGTTCAATAAAGAATCTTTGGAAATTTCTTTACCCGAGAATGGTATTCAATATTTTCATTTGCCAAACCTGGGAGGAAGAAGAAAAGTAAATCCGGATTCAAAAAACACTGCCTGGCGAAATGAAGCTTTTCGGGGTTATGCAGATTATATGCAAACTGACGCATTTAAGGAAGCCATAAAGAGATTGGAATTGATAGCCAAAGAAACGCGCACGGCTTATATGTGCTCAGAAGCTGTTTGGTGGCGCTGTCACCGCTCCATGGTTTCTGATTATTTAAAAGCTCATGGCTGGAAAGTACTGCATATTATGGATGTGGGAAAAGAAGAAGAACATCCTTTTACTGAGCCCGCAAAAATTATAAATGGAGAGTTAACTTATCAAATTCAATAAATAAACTGCCTCAACTTTCTACTTCTTCATTCTGAGGCCTGCCATAATAATCATAAAGTTTGCGCTCATACACTTCATTTACCGGTTCAGAAGCATCAAATTCTGGACTATTTCTTATTGCTTCCATTGACAGATCGACAATAACAAGTGAATTTTCCCAATTGACTTCTTTGATCCAGCGGGTAAATAACAGCACTTTTCTACTATTCAACCAACTGCCGGTTTCTACTACTAAAAATTTAATTTCCCAGGTACTATCATCAATAATAAAATCTATTACCTTCCCAATTTCGCCGTCTGTTGCATGAATAGTATAGCCGGTAACCTCTTCTGTGCTTCGCAGATGAATATTTTCAGGTGGTTGTTTAGCTTCATCAATAGTTTCATTTTCTATTATATCTTCAGCCAGTTCACTGGGCATAAGGCCAAATATACCAGCGCCATGGGCGTAAGATTCGCTGCCCCAAAATTCTTCCGGGGAGGAAATTTGTTCTTCATGTAACCGTGAAACCGTTTTTTTTGTGTCAATATCAGGGCTGTTACGTATTTGTTCTTTAGTAAGATTTACCGGAAATTCTTCTCTGACCCAATCCGGCTCTTGCAATACTTTTGGTGAAATAAGTACTTTACGGTCAGAGAGCCAGTTGCCTGTTTGCACAACGAGGTAACGGACGGTCCATGTTTCATCATCAAAATAAAATTGATCCACTTTCCCAAGTTCACCGTCGGTTTCCCTCAGGGAATAACCAATTAAACTTTTAACACTGCGTTTCATAATAT
>DATCMY010000184.1:0-2370 GCA_036565505.1 Hanamia sp. | reverse complement strand
GGAGTAATCCGTGGACGATCAAGTTTAGTTCAATTATGTGTAAGAATCTTCTTATACTGAATGAGAAAAGCCGTGTGAGGTGAGAATCTCAAGCACGGTTTTGTGAGAGGCTTGGGCTGAAATGCCCTTGCCTACTCGACTATTGATAACATTGAGGGAGGCACTTCCGTTATCAAATATTATAAACGAAAATTGTTGTACTTCATGATAATCTTTTGGTTTTATAATTACATCCCAACTATTATTTTTATTTGCATTCACTTCATAAGAAAAATTAGTTGAAGTAAATTGCATTCCGCCTTTGGAAGGGTCAATAGGTGCCTGGTAAGCTCTTCCAAAAAAAGGAAGGTAACTTATCAAACTATCCTTTTTTACTGTAACATCATATTCAGAAGTAAGAAGGCGTGAACTACCTCTAAATGGGAGAACTCTTTCAGCTACAAAAATAAAATCCTTATTATTGACCATATTTCTTACATCCTCGGCAGTAAGTTTCGTATTTTGATTTGTACTTTTTTTTGAAGAGGAACATTGGAAAAAAAGTAATGAAAGAATAATAGCGATTGCAGAAAATTTTATTATCGAATGAAGTTGCTTTGTGTACATAATTTCTCGATTTAATAAATAAAAGGCAACAAAAATCACACCGTTAATTTTAAGAAAATGTAAAATTTGTAAGCAGCTTATTTTAAAGAAATCCCTATAATTAAAAACAGGGAACATACAATAAAGAGTATAACCAGCAAAGGATAGATAAATTTCCACCATGCTTTAATGTTTACATTTACCAAGGCAAGAGATGGTAGTATTAGTCCGGTTGGGGTCATAAAACCCATAATGCCCATTCCGAATAAATAAGTATTCACTATTTCACGGCCGGGAACATTAACTATTACTGCAAGCCCGCCGATGATCGGCATTGTCAAAACGGCCATTCCTGATGAAGAAGAAATAAATAAGGTAAAAATCATAAAAAGTATAAGAAGCACCACTATGAAAACAGATGGCTGCATACCACTTACTAATTTGGCAGAATAATATAAAATAGAATCACTGATATGGCCATCATTTAAAACAAGAGTGACGCCACGCGCAACGCCAATAATAAATGCTACGGCCAATAAACTCTCGGATCCTTTTATGAATTGTTGCAGGAATTTTTTTTCGCCGGTACGGGTAACTACCGCGATTAAGATAGAAGAGCCTAAAAACAATGCGGACATTTCTGTTAACCACCAATCGAACCAAACAACCCCTGTGATCATTGTTAGAAATGTAAGCAGGAATAGCATTAACAATAGTTTTGTGCTTTGGGATAAAGGTTCTGCTATATCTGAACTTTTAATGCTTTCATAAGGAGAGGCAATATTCCCATCTATAAGATAAACGATAGATTTCTCCGGGTTTTTCTTTACTTTTTGTGCATACCGTACAAGGTACCAAATAGTGATTCCTGTTGAAATTGTGAACATTAAAATTCTCTCAACCAGCCCATCAGACCAGTTTACACCAGCTGCATTGGAGGCGATAATAGTTGCAAAAGGATTGGTAAAAGAAGATAAAGTGCCTAATTGGGTTCCCCCAAAAATTACAGCAACTGGGACTAAAAGATCATATCCTGCCGCTAAAAATAATGGAACCATTACCGGATAAAAAACCAATGCTTCTTCTGCCATTCCATAAGAGGCACCAGCAAATGAAAATAAAAAAGTGAGAGAAATAATTAGCCAGGCTTCCTGGCCTTTCATTTTGAAGGAGAGGGAAGTAAGCCCTTTTACCATTGCGCCGGTTTCATGAAAAACATTCATAAAACCACCTATAATCAAAACGAATAGAATAATATCAATAGCATCCATGATGCCATTTAAAGGGGCTTCTAAAATGTCAATCGGTCCCTGGGCATTTTTTTTTAAAAGATGAAATGTTTCCGGAACAGCTACCGGTTTTCTTATAGCTCCGGAAGCGAATTTTTCAGGAGCAATAAATATCTTTAAACTATCAAGGGTTTTTTGTGCGAATGGTAAAATAATTTCTGAAGAATCTGTATTGAATTTAAAATGATTATCCTCGTATGAAATAGTATTATATCGCCCGGCGGGTACAAGCCATGTTGCCAAAGCGGCTATAACTATTACGATCATTAAAATGGTAATTGGAGAAAAAAGATTTCTTTTTTTAGGCATTTTTTATGATTAAGAAAGTGAATGTAAATAAATTAAAAAATCAATTGGGAAATATTTCTACATTAATTTTTAAAAATATCAATAATATTCAATCATCATTTCGTTGCAAGAATAATGATTTCACTTTTTTGTGAAGCCAATAAGAATTGTCTAATAAAGATTATCAATTAAAATATCAGTATTCAAA
>DATCMY010000183.1:0-18245 GCA_036565505.1 Hanamia sp. | reverse complement strand
TAGTAAGGCACAAAGCTTTTTCAATAATCAACATTTCAGGACTTGCCATCGGAATTGCATGGCTGGCAGTGGGCTTTAAATCAATTAAAGCAGCATTGGCAAATCCGATTAGGTCTTTGCGAACAGATTGATTAATTAAATTAGAATGAACAATAAGCAATAAACAATTCAACAATAAAAACTATGCTCTCTTTAAAGAAAATTTTCAAATGGTACAACAATGGCGTTAACCGCACTTTTATTTTAAAAGATATAAATCTTGAAGTAAAGGAAGGTGAATTTATTTCTATCATGGGTCCTTCCGGCTCAGGAAAGTCATCACTCTTAAATGTGATAGGAATGCTGGATGAACCCAATGAAGGAAGTTATAATTTTATGGGAGAAAATGTTTTTACTCTAAAAGAAAAACAACGTTCTAATCTTTTTAAAACACATATCGGGTTCGTGTTCCAGGCCTATCATTTAATAGATGAATTAACTGTTTATGAGAATATTGAAACACCATTAATTTACCAAAATATAAAAACTTCTGAAAGAAGAGCGATGGTTGCCGATATGCTGGACCGTTTTCAGATCGTTGGTAAAAAAGACCTTTTTCCAAGTCAACTATCCGGCGGTCAACAACAATTGGTAGGTATTGCCCGTGCCTTAATTGTAAAACCAAAATTAATTCTGGCAGATGAACCCACAGGGAATTTAAATTCGAAACAAGGCGAAGAAATCATGAATATTTTCAAAGAATTAAATAACGAAGGAGTTACAATTATCCAGGTTACACACTCAGATAAAAATGCAGATTATGGATCCAGAATCATCAATTTACTGGATGGAAGGATTGAGAAGTAATTGATAATTGATAATTGACAATGGATAATTAAGAATTGAAATAAAGTAATGAATAAAATAAAAAGGAATATGAAATCATTTTTTTTAAATGTAGTATTTGTATCGTTCACATTAATTGCTTCAGCGCAGAATAAACTGACTTTAAAGGAAGCAATAGAAACAGGGATCAAAAATAATATTGATGTTTTGCAATCTGATTTGCTAATGCAAAAAGCAGATATAAATCTGAAGCAATCAAGAGCCGATATGCTGCCCAATCTTAATGCCTCTGCCAATCACGGAGTAAACCAGGGAAGAAGTATTGATCCATTTACCAATGCTTTTATTAATCAAAAAGTAAATTATGCAAACTATGGCGCCAGCAGTAATATTTTATTGTTTAACGGCTCATCTCTGCATAATCAAATCAAGTCAAATGAATTGGGTTATCAAGCATCAAAAATGGAATTACAACAATCAAAAGATAATCTTACCATTAATATTATTCTTACTTATTTGCAGGTATTAAGTTCGGAGGATATTCTGGATCGCTCGCGCGAACAAAAAGCCGTAACAGATTCCCAAGTTACCAGGCTCAACATATTGAATCAATCCGGCGCAATTCCACCTTCACAATATTATGATTTGAAAGGACAATTGGCCAACGATGAAATTGCTATTGTTGATAACCAGGCGGCACTGGAAACTGCAAAACTAAACCTGGCACAGCTTTTAAATATACCTTACAATAAAGACCTTGATGTTGAAAAATTCCCCGAAGAAAGTTTCAATACTTTTTATGATAATACCCCAGAAAATATATATTCTACGGCTTTACAAAAATTTGCCCAGATAAAATCGACTCATCTCCGTACTCAAAGTGCAGAGAAATACATTCGTTCAATGAGGGGCCAATTGTATCCGACTATTTCATTAAACGGGAATATTAACACGAATTATTCAAGTGTTGCCTCCCAGGAATATTTTGTGAACAGTACAGAGGTAACTTCCCCAGATTATGTGTTGATTAATGGTTCGCAGGTGCCGGTAATTAAAAAACAGAATAATTATGATTCTAAAAAAATTACTTATGGTAATCAACTGAACAATAATCTTTTTACAACTGTGAATTTGGGAATAAGTATTCCTCTATTTAATGCAGGGCAAATAAGAAATAAAATAAAACTGGCTAAAATCGATTTAAAAAATACGCAATTGGTTGAGGAAAATTCAAAGATCCAATTACAGCAATCCATTGAAAGGGCATATGTAAGCCTTACTTCATCATCCGATAAATATAAATTATTGCTTAGCCAGGTAAATTCATTTGCAGAATCATTTCGCGCAGCAGAAATCCGTTTTAATTCCGGAGCATCAACATCTGTAGATTATTTAATTGCAAAAAATAATCTTGATAGGGCCAAAAGCAATTTAATTATTGCAAAATATGATTTTGTATTACGGTCAAAAGTGCTGGATTATTACCAGGGAAAACCATTGTGGTAAAAAAAATTTTTATTCCAATAAAAAAGTATAAATTTGTACTGATCGTTTTAAAATATTATACTATGGCAAAGAAATTAAAAAAATATAACATAGAAACCAGAAAAGGAAGTATAATAAGCGAACCTGCCCTGCTTTATCAAAGCAACCATGCAATTGGTTCATTTGCGGCTATATTAGCCGATGCCACAAAAAAGCCGGAAAGCCATCTTACTTCCTTTGAAAAAATGGATATTCTTCGGGATGGAATAAGCAAAAAAGATTTAGAACTTTTAAAAAACAAAGCAGGGCTGGATTATACCATGCTTGCAAAAGCTCTTTCAGTTACAAGGGCTACTTTAATCAATAAAAAAAGAGACCAAAAATTCGGCGCCGTTGTGTCTGAAAAAATTATAGGCCTTGCCGATCTTTATTCATATGGCTTTGAAGTATTTGAAAATGAAGAACGATTTAATCAATGGATGACAAAGCCCAACAAGGCTTTGGGCGGCCATGTTCCATATGATTTAATTGATAATCAGTACGGAAGGGAAGAAGTAAAAAACCTCATTGGAAGAGTTGATTACGGCGTTTATTCTTAATTTGATAACCATGAGAGTTTATCGGATTGGAAAAACAAAACATGCAAATGATTTAACTGGCGAAGGGGCAAGATTATTTGGAGGAAGATGGAATCATAAACTAACTCCCTGCATTTATACTTCTGAAAGCAGGGCATTGGCTTTATTAGAGTATACTGTTAATATTAATATTGAAGATATTCCCCGTGCTTTGAGCATTACAATTATAGAAATTCCAACAATCAGTATACAGGAAATAGAAGAAGTCCAATTGCCGGGAAATTGGAAACAGGTACCTGCGCCATCTTCAACTAAAGATTTGGGCACTCAGCTTTTAAAAACTTCTGAAAAACTGGTTTTAAAAATTCCTTCTTCTGTAATCACTGAAGAATATAATTATCTATTGAATCCTCTTCATCCGGATAGTAAGCTTTTTAAAATAGTTGACATCAGGGATTTTGTGTATGATGTACGTATAAAAATGATGTGACCTTTTTCCATTTCAAGAAAATAACAAGGTAAATAAAAATATTAAACTATACTTGCAAACATTTGAAATTTCCCTGAATATTGATTTTCCCAAATTATGAAATATTATAAAATAACAGGATTCGCAGCGTGTGCGATTCTGCTGATAAGTTGCTTCTTACCATGGGCCTATTATGCCGATCTGCATAAATCTTTTACAGGTTTTTTTTCTGAGCAGAATATTTATGGCAAACCGGGAAAAGTATTTGTTTTTATTGCTGTATGCTCAGCCATTTTAATTTATCTCGATAAAATATGGGCAAAAAGGACTCTTTTGTTTTTTGTGGCTGTTAACATCGGCTACTTAATAAAAACTTATATTTTATTCACAACCTGTTATTCAACCATCTGCCCTAAAAAAGAATATGGACTGTATTTATTAATATTTAGTTCTATTCTTCTTTTGGTTGTTGCTATTTTACCCGATTTAAAAATAAGTGATACTGAAGATGAAAATGAATAGAACCTATTCAAAAAGTTCCAATTTATTTTTTGGCCTCTTATTATCGAGCCATTGAAAGTTTTTTAATTTTCTTTGGTCTTCGGGAATTTGATTCATTGGGTACATGTGCCCATTTATATTATTTACAAAAAGCACCTTCTTTAAATCTTCATTTTTAAAATAAAGGTCGATAACATCGCCTGTAGCGCGGTTCATACCTATGTAAGCGCTGTCATCATCCTGCATATAATAAATGCTTTCAGCCTGAGAGCCTCTTACCCGCATATAATCAATTTTACCGTTAATAAAATAACCGTTGATCGTTTTACCTGCCATCTGGTTAAAGAATCCTTCTTTTGTTCTATTCACAATCATCCCTCTTTCAAAAACATATAGTCTTTCCGGTTGTTTATTTTTTGTAAAAAGATAAATAGTATCCCCGGTTATTTGAGTATGCCCACTCCATATAACCGGATTATAATACAGCCGGATAACCGAATCTTTTGTAGAAAGAAACATACTGTCTG
This sequence comes from Hanamia sp., assembly GCA_036565505.1. Lineage (GTDB taxonomy): Bacteria > Bacteroidota > Bacteroidia > Chitinophagales > Chitinophagaceae > Ginsengibacter. The sequence continues at coordinate 13,860 of DATCMY010000183.1, read as the reverse complement.
AAATACTTTGCAGCGAATCATTGAATATTCTTACGTGATGAAAAGCAAGGAAATACCTTATTGAATCCGTTTTTCCGGAGGAATCTTTTTTTATCGTTTTGATGCTATCATCAATTTTTATTTCTGGTTTATTTTTCAAAGAATCGATTCCCAAAGAGTCCATTTCATTTTTTGCCTGAAGGCTATCTTTTTTCTGAGTTTCCGGGATTTCTATGGTTGGTTTTACGGGAGTAATAGATTGTGTTAGCAATTTTATTGAATCTCTTTCAGAAGAAATAATTTTTCCCGAATCAATAAACAATTTTTGCTTTAATGGTAAATTTTTCACAGAGGTATCCTCTACCTGCATGACAGGTATTTTTTTATTCTTTGGTAACGCGCGATCAGTAACACTATCTTTTAGTGGAGGCCCAGTTTCTTTTTCTATTGGTAGCCGGCGAATATCTTTTGATTTAAGTTGTAAAGAATCTTTTTTTGAAGAAATTATTTTTATCGAATCTGCAATAGGTTTTGATTGTTGTGAAAATTTTTTATACAAAGAATCTCCTGTTTCTATTCCATGTATTTTTTCATTCTCGGGAAGGCTGACATTGATTACACTATCTTTTTTAAGGGTAATATTTTGATTTTTTACAAAAGTGGTAAATCCTGAATAAATGGTATCTGCTGCTATATAAGTGCTGTCATTTTTTTGTTTTATAATCAGCACGGGTTTCCTGGTGGCAAGAAAAGAATTATTTTTTTTGTTGAGAAAGATTTGGTTGCCACTTACTATAAACCCATTTGCCGAATCAATGATAACGGCATCTCCCTCAAGCTGGGCATTACCCGATTTGTTTTCGAGTGCCATATTATTTGCCGTATAAAATCGGCCACTGCTATCTTTTACAGTTGTGCGGCTGGTAAAAAATGCATTACCTGTATTAAGATCATAGGTTCCCTGCCTGGTATTAATTTCCACCTCATCATTCTTAATATTGGTTTCACTAATGAAAGTAGATTGCTTTGTTTGCATATTATATAAAAGAGAATCCGCACGCACATGATTTTTTGGCCCGTCCAGTTTTACATCTTTTTTAAAATAAACATCTTTAGTATCGGCATAATAGGTTCCATCCACGCTGGTGATTACATTTTTCCCTTCAATTACTTTTCCTCCATTATGAAAATTACCAATTCCGGTTTGAAGATTGTAATCAAAATCCTGTGTAAAAAGGGTGCTTTTTTTGTCTGTAAGTTTCACATTATTTGTCAGGTGAGCAATTTTTTCCTGGCCTAAATATTTAAGGTATTGGGCATAGGTATGTAAAGAATCGGCCTGGTTTATTTCAATATTTCCAAAGGCTTCTATAACATGTGTTGTTGGATTTATAACAAGGCTATCTCCGTGAAAAATAGTCGTTCCTTGTTTTACTATGGCACCGCCGGCAATTGTTTGCAAGGTTGTTACCGAATCTATTTTTAATGCGCGCATGCTTGGTCCGCGTATAATTTCAAATTCCCTTACAGTATCTGTGGCGGGCGTTGGCACTATCTGGCCATAAGTAATAAAACCTGCCTGCAAAAAAAAGATGAGGCATATAAATTTTATTGTATTAAACATTCTATTGGTTAACCACTTTTAAGGTATCATCTATCAATGGAGCAGTGATGTAATTGCCTTTATCTTTTTTACCAAACACAGAAAAATTCACATATCTTTTAGGATGAACCCTTATGTCATCAAGAAGAATATTTATTTTATTGGAAGTGGATTCAAGATTATTGTATAAAGTTTTATCATTAAGCAACAAACCCAGGGAACCATCTTTACTATTAATTTTCTCTGAGCCAGCCTTGAAATTATTCACAGCAACATTTAAAGCGTCCAATGTCTTTTTAAGATCAATTGCCGCAAAATTAGCCGTTGCTTTTTGAGTATTGGAGAGAATATCATTTAGTTTTTGATTGTTACTATTTAAATTCGCAGTAAAAGTATTTACATTTTCAAGGGATTTTGCCAAAGCGCCGTTTTGAGCATTCATCATCTTTTGCAATGAAGCAGCAGAAATAGCAAAAGATGCTGTAGTTGTATTCAGGTTGGCCACTATCTCTCTTATGTTATTTTTCGTAGTAGGGTCAAAAACACCGGTTACAATATGCAATACAGAATCTAAGGATTTCACGGCATTACGAACTTCGTATAAAACAGGATTAATTAATTTCAAAGCTTCATCAAAAGCGCCACCACTAAGTGTTGTCAAAAGCGTATCACCACTTTGCAAATACTTTGTCGTATTCCCTAATTGTATTTCCAAAGTAGGGCTGCCAAGTAGATTGGGATTAATAACAGCCAGGGAATTAGAAGGAATATTTACATCTTTAAAAAGATTGACTGTAACCACAATACGTTTCATATCTTTTCCTCCGTCAATATTTTCTATTCTTCCAATTTGAAGCCCGTTAATTACTACAGGATTTGATTTTTTTAGCCCCTGAACATCCTGGTATACCGCATAGATATATTCATTTTTCTTAAAAAGATTTTTTCCTTTCAAAAAGTTGAAACCTAACACCAGTAAAACAACGCCTACCACAGCCAGCACCCCAATTTTTGTTTCGTTAGTAATTTTCATTTTTATTTTTAATTAAGAAGAAATAATTTTCAAGGAGAATAAATTGGGTTTTTAAAATTTACTCTGCGAAAATAGTAAAAGTTTATTGGGGCTCGCAATCCCTATAAAAATGATTTTTTTGATAAACTAAAAGCGTATATAATAGATGCACCGCTATTGCAAATTAATAAAAATGATTATTATTTGGAATCGTTCATTACCTGGGTATTGGATAGAGTTTTAGGAGTTTCTACCTGGTTTTTGTATTTTATAAGGGCACGGGTAATAGCATCTGCAATTTCCTGCTGGCCTTTTTCACTGTTTAAATAGCGTTCATCATCATAATTAGCTACGAAACCCGTTTCAATCAAAATAGCAGGCATTTTAGTTGCTTGCAATACCCAAAGGCCAATCTGCCGTTGCCATACTCCTAAATCATTTCTGCCGGTTTTTGCAATTTCTTCCTGTACTTCTGAAGCAAGCTGGTAGCTTTTCTTAAAATAATTTTGTGAATATAATAATGCGCTTGCTTTCCATTCGGGACTATCGTAATTTATATTTAAAGTGCTATCATCACCTGCCGTTTCAAATTGCATGTCCCCGTCTTCTAATGCCTTAATCTTAGCATCGCTTTTATGGGCTGCCATAATAAGTGTACTGGTTCCTTTGCGGGATGTTGGAATTTTATAATAGTACCTTATAGGAACTTCACGGGTATGTTTAGTCATTATTTTTTTTCTCTTTTTTCCTTTACCAACATATCTTGTGGTATGGTAAGTTTCGGCACGGTAGCCAACAATTCTTGAGCCAGTTTTTAATTTTACCGCATCAGCATGAATACATACAAAAAGATCGCCATGATTTTCATTAGCAAATTGTGCTTTCTCTTTTACAGAATTATAAACATCGGTGGTCCTTGTAGGTATAATATTCACATCAGGCATTTGTTTCCTCAGTTCTGCTACCAGTTTCATTGATATAGCCAACGTAATATTTTTTTCTTTTGAACCAAGCGTACCTTCATATTCACCTACAGCCCCATTATCACTTCCTCCATGGCCCGGATCTATAATAATAGTTTTAATTTTTTTAGGAACCTGGGAATAAACCACTACATTGATGAAAAAAAAGGAAGAAACTAAAAGAATACCTGCTTTAACAGGAGTTAAAAATCGAAACGATTTATTGAATACAAACATTTAAAAAATATTTTAATTGGGCTTATAATTTTTTTTGTTTTATTAATCTTCACATAACCTTAATTGGATTATCTCTATTTTTGTTGCCTTACTTCTATGCAAATTTTAAACAAATTTAATTTAAAAAATTTTTTCCTGCTTACTGCTACCGCTATTTTGTTTATAATGACTGCCAAAAGCATGAATAAGAACGACCGCTTTCTTTTTTTTCACAATACTTTAATCACCAATTCCGATACTTCAATTCCATCAAAGGAAAATCATTTTTCTGTTGCAGAAAAGCAAAATATTTCTAACGACACTTTACCACTAAAAAATAATCTACAATTTGATACGATTCCTACTGGCACAGCAGATTCTTTAACAAAAAAAGATTCTTCTTTAAAAGAGCACACGGATACAATTAAGTTTAAATCTGCCAAAAACGCACTTGAAGCACCGGTAGCCTATACAGCAGAAGATTCTATGGTGCTGGATGTACCTGCAAAAACAGTAACACTTTACGGCAAAAATTCAACAACTAATTATAAAGACAACGATCTTACCGCCCCGGTTATTTCATTTGACCAGGCATCGGGAGATATTATTGCTTCTATAAAAAGAGACAGCACCGGAAAAGTAATTTCATTACCAACCTACAAACAGGCTGATTTTACATCCCAAAGTGACTCAATCCGCTTTAATATGAAAAGTGGAAAAGGAATTACCAAGAGCACTTATACCAAACAGGGCGAAATGTATGTATATGGACAAGTGATTAAAAAAGAGGACAATAATGTATTCTATGCTTTGAGGGGCAGGTTTACTACCTGTAATCTCGATACGCCTCACTTTGCATTTATCAGCAACAAGATAAAATTCATTACAAATAAACTGGCCATCACAGGGCCGGTGCATCCAGAGTTTGAAGGTATTCCCATACCCATTTATTTGCCTTTTGGAATTTTCCCGTTAAACCAGGGAAGGCATTCCGGATTTCTGGCGCCCAACTTTACCACCAATCAACAAAGAGGTATTGGGTTGGATGGTTTGGGCTATTATAAAGTAATTAATAATCATTGGGATATCATTTTCCGATCGAGTATTTATTCGTATGGAGGCTGGTCGTTAAATATCAATCCGCGATATTCTAAAAAATATCATTATAGCGGCAACCTGGCATTCGACATTCAGAATTTTAATTCAAATTTCAAAGGAGACCCGGATTTTGTTCATAACCGAAGTTATCATGTTACCTGGAGTCATTCTCAAGATACCAAAGCAAGGCCAGGCGTTTCTTTTATGGCAAGCGTAAATGCAGGAAGCAGTAGCTATAATTCATTAGTACCAAACGATCCCCGGATCAATTTCAGCAACCAGTTAACTTCATCTATTGCCTATTCAAAAACCTGGAAGGATAAACCTTTTAATTTAACCGTTACCGCCAATCACGACCAGAATACGAATTTAAAATTGATCAATGTAAGCTTACCAAGTGTAGGTTTTAATATGAGTACCATTTATCCATTCAGAAAAAAAGATTTTGCGGGTACTCCAAAATGGTATGAAAATATAGGAATAGCTTATAACGGAACCGCGCAGAACAGATTTTCATTTTATGACACCGTTAAAAACAAAACCATCTTTCAGCAAATAGCTGATACACTTCAATGGGGTGCTCATCATTCTATTCCCATCAGTTTATCATTGCCACAAATAGGAGTATTCCAGGTATCACCTTATGTTAGTTATGATGAAACCTGGTATCAAAAAAAAATAACCCGATATTGGGATAGCACTGATGATACCTTAAGAACAAATATTCAAAAAGGTTTCTATACTGCAAGGCAAATGGCATTCGGATTAAATCTTTCCACAAGAATTTTTGGGATGATTGCAGCAAAAAATAAAGATGCGAAAATTCAGGCCATCCGGCATGAAATACGCCCCACCTTCGGCGTAAGTTACCAACCCGATTTTAATAAAAACAATTACTACTATGCACAGATAGATACTTCAGGGGATAAAACCTTATTTTCTCACTATGAAAGTGGTTATAATATTAATGGGCCTTATTCCCAGGGAACCTTTGGTGGCTTTAATTATGGATTAGAGAATAATATTTCCATGAAAGTGCGCAATAAAAAAGATACAGGCGAAAATGCCCTGAAGAAAATTTCTATTCTTGATGCATTAAGCATCCGGGGTAGCTATAATTTTTTCCTTGACTCTTTTAAATTTTCCAATTTAACAATAAACGCATCTACCAATTTATTTAATAAAATAAACCTTACCGCTTTCGCTAATTTAGACCCTTACCAGGTAAATAGCCAGGGCAGAAGAATTAATGAATTGATATGGAAAAGAAAACCAATCTCTTTGGGGAGATTGATGAGCGGGAGCCTATCCTTATCGAGCAACTTTAAGGGTGGTGATAAAAAAACCGGATCCACCACTCCTCAATTGCGGCCTAATGATTATACACAAAATTCGGGTTATAGCCCGGATGAATACAATAGTGAAATGGCCTATATAACGAATAACCCGGGGGAATTTGCTGATTTCAATATTCCCTGGTCGGTCAACTTTTCTTATTCCTTAAATTTTACAAAACAATTTATCATCAATTCAGGGTTCAAAACTACCTTCTCGCAAAATATAAATTTTGGAGGTACTTTAAATCTTACACCTAAATGGCAAATGGGCATCAATGGATATTACAATGTTTCGCTTGGGCAACTTAATCCACTTTCGATCTCCATTTCAAGAGATTTACATTGTTGGCAAATGGGAATCAGTTTATCGCCAATAGGAAATTATCGATTCTTCAGTATCAATATCAGCCCAAAATCTCCAATACTACGCGATTTAAAAATTAACAGGACACGCTCGTTTTATAGTGGTCTTTAGCTCCCGGTTTGCAGCCAATTTCTATTTTATGGAACTTTTAATATATTTTATCCAGGTCTTGATAAAAAATGCATTATTGGCATTACTGGTTTTTGAATCGCTGAGATGCATTGAAATTTTTATATTATCGCAGGTAGAAGTTAGCACATAATCCAGACGTTCTTCATTTGACTGCGAAACAGTAAGACCTCTAAATTTTATACATCCTATTTCGTACTGCTTTATTTGTCTTAACGGGCCAGGAGCCGATAATTTTTTTACAATTTCTTCAAGGGCATTTATAAACTGTTTCAGATTTTTTTTCTCAACCGGGAAGAGTCCATTGAAATTATCTGTAACAGTTACTGTATTAGAATAAATAACTGGTTGGGCCATGTGCTTATCCAGTAAAACATATTTCTGCGCTTTAATCCCATGCACTCCCAGCAAGAAGATTAGTAGAAAAATAAATTTCATAAAGGTTTTTTCAGATTATTTGTATTCGCCAAACACTGATCGCAGTGTATCAGAAATTTCGCCAAGGGTACACATATTTTCGACCGCATCAATCACAAAAGGCATTAAATTTTCATTTTTAGTTGCATGCTCTTTAATAATTTTTAAACAATTTTCTACTTTGCTATTGTTTCTTTTTTCTTTCAAAATTTTTAACTTATTGATTTGCTCCAGCCTTATATTATCATCAATTTTAAAAGAAGGGGGCGCTATTTCATTATCGGCAATAAACGCATTTACCCCAACTATTATTTTATGATTGGTCTCAATATTTCGCTGATAAGCGTAGGCGCTTTCAGCAATTTCATTTTGAATAAAACCCTGTTCTATTGCATTTACGCTGCCTCCTAACCTATCTACTTTAGCAATCAAATCCAAGGCCGCATCTTCTATTTCATCAGTCAGCCTCTCTATAAAATAACTTCCAGCCAAAGGATCCACCGTATTCGCTATCCCGCTTTCATAAGCCACTATTTGTTGAGTTCTTAGTGCTATGCCCGCGGCTTCCTCTGTTGGTAAATTAAGCGCTTCATCATAACCGTTAGTATGTAAACTTTGCGTGCCACCCAATACGGCGGCAAGTGTTTGTAATGTAACCCGGCTAATATTATTTAGTGGTTGTTGCGCTGTTAGCGTGCTTCCACCGGTTTGGGTATGAAACCTCAGCTTCATCGCCTCTTCATCTGTAGCGCCAAGTTCTTTCATCATTTTGGCCCACATTCTGCGCACAGCACGAAATTTGGCAACTTCTTCAAAAAGATTATTATGCGAGTTAAAAAAGAAGGAAAGCCTTTTCCCAAAAATATTTATATCCAATCCTTTTTTTAATGCAGCCTGAACATAAGCCTTTCCATTGCTTAAAGTAAATGCAATTTCCTGAACCGCCGTGCTTCCCGCCTCGCGTATATGATAGCCGGAAATAGAAATAGTATTCCATTTTGGAAGTTCATTACTGCACCATTCAAAAATGTCAGTGATGATGCGCATTGAGGGTTGCGGAGGATAAATATAAGTACCGCGCGCGGCATATTCTTTTAAAATATCATTCTGAATAGTGCCTTGCAACTGTGAAAGATCAGCTCCTTGTTTTTTTGCTATGGCTACATAAAATGCAAGCAATATAAAACCAGTTGCATTGATGGTCATAGAAGTGGAAATATCTTTTAACTGAATTCCTTTGAAAAGCGCTTCCATATCTTCCAAAGAATCTATAGCTACACCCACTTTACCAACTTCCCCTTCTGCAAGAGCATGATCACTATCATAACCAATTTGTGTAGGAAGATCAAAAGCAACACTTAATCCGCTTACGCCCTGGGAAATAAGATAATGATAACGCCGATTACTTTCTTCAGCAGTACTGAAGCCTGCGTATTGCCGCATAGTCCACAATTTACCGCGGTACATATCTTCTTTTACGCCACGGGTAAAAGGATATTCTCCCGGCATTTCTTCCGGAATTGATTTTGATAAATCTTCAGAAGTATAAACTTTTTTTATTTCTATTCCGGAATCGGTAACAAATTTTTTCATGTGTTTTGAGTTTTCCTAATGCAGAAATTCTACCCTGGTTTCTTACAATACTTAAAATCCATTCCGGTTATTTGGAAATTTGTTTCGCCCGGTTTTATTTCATGCTGAATGATTAAAACTGAATCCCTGATCACATAATTTTTTTTGCTTCAAAATTGATAGCCTCCAATACAATGCTATGCAGGGATGCCTTTGGATTATTTATCAGAAAATCAACAATTTGTTTATTCAGATCCATCCCGGTTGCCTGCGAGGGAAGCGTAGAGGCAAGTTGGTTCACCACATACATATTCTGTTCTTTTAAATTATTTACCGCTTTCCAGATTTCAGGCGAAACATAAATTTGCTGGCTTATATTATAATCGTATTCCTGTTTAATAGAATCAATGAGCGAAGCCTGCATTTGCCGGGAAGAAAGGCCTGCATTAGCTACACGGGATATTAAATTTTGTAGAGATATTCTTTCAGAAAGCAAGGTAAGCCTTTCATAAGCCTGGAGGCGTAGTTTTAAGGTTTCCGGATCTGATGAAGGCCTCTCACCAATTTTTTTTTTGAAGGTAGAAAATTCTGTTATTAGCCAAACCATCGCTAACACTAAAACAAGCAACAGAATCAAAATAATGGTTTCAAATGTTGACATTTCTATAATTTATAGCAAAAATAAACATTCCGAAAGTAAAGGTTGTAAATTTGTAAGATAGGAATGGTGAGGTGTGAGGTGTGAGGTGTGAGGTGTGAGGTGTGAGGTATTAATTTTCCTTTATCATATCTTTTCAATTTTCAATTTTCAATTATATGGACACACTAACTAAAGCGCCGGTTACATTAACTACTTCGGCAATTAATGAAATAAAAAGGCTTATAAATGAAGAAGGTTTTGATACTGAAAAATATTTACGTATTGGAGTAAAAGGTGGAGGATGCTCAGGAATGTCTTACCTGTTAGGTTTTGAAAATAAAACTGATAAGGACGATATTTTTAATATAGATGGGATTAATTGTATTATCAATCCTGCTCATAGCATATATCTATTAAATATGGAAATTGATTGGGAAGGTGGCCTTAACTCACGAGGATTCACCTTTAGTAATCCTAATGCAAGCACTACATGCGGTTGCGGTAGTTCTTTTGGTGTGTAGGGCATGGAACACTTTTTACATTATTCAATAAACGGATCAGACGGATACTGTCAAATATAAAAAAACCTGGTAGCTTAATAAACTACCAGGTTTTTTTTATTGACTTTAAAATATTATTTGGTATCAGTCAACTTACCTTTTGATGTCTTTTTTGCATCTTTAGATTTAATGCGTGCCATGCCTAAAGGCTTATCTTTTGCAAACTCCATAAGAATAGGAGCTGCTACAAAAATAGAAGAATAAGTACCTGTAATAACACCTATCAGCATTGCAAATGAAAATCCCCGGGTAACTTCGCCACCAAATATGAACAAAGCAAGCAAGGTTAAAAATACCGTTGCTGATGTCATAATCGTACGGCTTAATGTATCATTAATTGCACGGTTGATGATAGAAGCTTTGGTAGCGCCCTTCATAGCATGACTGTCTTCACGTATCCTGTCAAATACAATCACCGTATCATTCATTGAGAAACCAACTACCGTTAGAATTGCCGCAATAAAATGCTGGTCTATTTCCAGTGGGAACGGAACGATATTTTTGAAAAATGAGAATACCGCGAGTGCCACAAAAACATCATGGAGCAATGCGACAATAGTTCCTAGTGAATAACGCCAATCCCTGAAACGAAGGAAAATATAAAGTATGATGGCCAGGATAGCGAAAATAACCGCTTTCACAGCCCCGGCTTCAAGGTCTTTAGATATTATAGGCTGCACTACCTGTGAACTTTGAATATTATTTTTCACAAATTGAGCTAAAGTTAGGTCGGCAGGTAATTGTGCCTTTAGTCCCTGATATAATCTGGCTTCTACTGCACTGTCAGCATTGTCAACACCTTTTAAATACGAGGTTGTTATATCAAGATGTTTATCATCACCAACCGTTTTAAGCACTACATTATCTCCATCTAAAGCTGCTTTTAAATTATCTCTTACCTGCTCAGTACTTACCGCTTTATCAAACTGAATAGTATAACTTCTTCCACCTTTAAATTCCACACCTTTATTAAATCCGTTAAAGAAAGAACCCACTCCGAATATTAAAACGAATATTGAAATGACATAAGCGACTTTCCTGTATTCTATAAATTTAAAACTGGCGTGTTGAAATATCTTTTTTGAAAACCCGGTAAAATATTTAAAATGCCTTTCCCTGGTCATCCATATATCAGTAACCAATCTTGAAATTAAAATTCCACAAAATAGAGAAAGGGAAATACCTAACATTTGAGTAGTAGCAAACCCGAGTACCGGGCCTAAACCGAAATAAAATAATATAGCCGCAGTTAAAAATACAGTAACGTGAGCATCAATAACAGGAGCATAAGATCTTTTGTAACCATCGCTAACCGCCTGCTGGTGGCTTTTTCCACGTATGAGTTCTTCTTTTATTCTTTCAAAAATAATTACGTTGGTATCCACCGCCATACCAATAGTGAGTACAAGGCCCGCAATACCCGCTGCTGTAAGCGTGGCACCCAAAGCACTTAAAATACCGATGGTAAAAAGCAAGTTTAATACCAATGCAATGTTAGCGATCCAACCCGCAGTGTTATAATAAACTAACATTAAAATAAATATGGCCAAAAACGAAATGATAAACGCCATTGCGCCACCATGAACAGCTTCTCGTCCTAAAGTGGGGCCCACTATTTGTTCCTGTACAATTTTTGCCGGAGCATCTATTTTACCAATTTTTAAAATACTGGCTAAATCCTGTGCTTCTTCTACCGAAAAGTTTCCACTGATTTCAGAATTTCCCCCTTCAATGGGGCCATTTACATTTGGAGCACTATAAACGATATCATCAAGCACAATTGCAATTGGCCTGCCTACATTATCAGTTGTTAGTTTTGCCCAGGTGCGGCTACCGGTTGGTGTCATCTGCATTTTAATTGCAGGCCTGCCACGTTCATCATAATCCGCTTTTGAATCTTCAACACCTTCGCCTTCTAATTTTGCTTTATCAGTACCGGGAACGGTTTTTATCGCATACAATTCAAAATATCGCTGTCCTGTTTTATCATTTTTCTGCTGAAGTCCATAGAGAAATTTAATATTGGATGGGAAATTATTTTTTACAATATCCATATTCAGATACTGGTTTGCCAAAGCGGTATCTTTCAATTCCACATTGGCGATAGCAGGATAATATTGAGGTTTGCCATCAGCGCTTTGTTGTGGTCCTATAAAATGAATTACGCTGGCAAGCGGATGTTCGTTGGCCAATAATTTTGCTGAATCCAGCGTGGCTTTTGTACTATCATTCTTTTTCGTAGTATCGATTGAAACACCACTTAAATAATCAGCAAGGGCTTTATCTGCATCATCAATATTTTTTCCAATTTCACTAATATTATATACTTCCCAAAATTGTAAGTAGGCAGATGCCTGTAATAAATTTCTAACTCTTACCGGATCCTGCACACCAGCCAATTCTACATTGATGATTCCTTTATTGGCATCAAGATTAATAGACGGCGATGCCACACCAAACTGGTCAATACGCTTTAGAAGTACTTTATAGGTCTGATTGATGGCAGTTTTTGCAGTTGCCTGTAAATCGGCCAGAACTGTTTGATCATTATCAGTTAATTTAATCGTCTTGCCTGCGCCTGCAAATACAGAAGCAAGGCTAACTCCTGGGTTTTGTTGTTTAAAAACCTGGCCGAATAAAGTAATATAATCCAGATCGTTTGTTACCTTTTCAGCATTAGTGGTATTCAATGCTTTTAATAATGCGGGGTCTTTGGGATTATTACTTAATGATTTTAATAATCCATCAAGGCTTACATTCATGGTTACACTCATGCCACCCTGAAGGTCAAGGCCAAGATTAAGTTCATTTTCTTTTGATTTCTGATAAGTGGTTCCAAATACGGGATAAATCTTTTCATCCCTGGTGCTATCCAGGTAATGCTGAAATGTTTTTTGTACCAATACATCTTTCTCTTCGCCGGAAATACCGGGATTATTCATCGCAACAGTTTTTTCAGCCTTTAGTTCCATTTTCTTTTCATGGTTGTTAACTACCCATGTAAAAGAAAGTTGGTAAACGGAGATCAGAATAAGCGTAATGGTAAAAAACCATACCAAACCTTTCAATTTCATATCTTAATTTTTAGAAGTTGGCAAAGATAGGGTTTTGAAGTTAAAATTTTTTAGGATTTTATGCCTCATTAAACTCATTAAAAAAAATATTAAACACATTAAAACCAGCGCATATAAAATATTTTTTGAGGAATATTTTTTTGAATAAATATTTAGGAAGGAAAGAAAATTTCAGCCTAAGCTTACTTCAGGCCAAATAATTACTAATAAACGAAAATTAAAAAAAAAGTATATTGAATTATTCGCCACTCCCCTTTTCACCCACAAACCAGTTTTCTTTATTTTTAAATAAAACATTAAAAGTTGTCATCGAACCATAAATACGGGTAATATATTGTTGCAGATTTACCTTGTCTTCATCACTTAATATTTTATGCGAATTGATCTGTTGTTCCATAACCCTTACCCTGTCGCGAAGCATCACTATTTTATGAAAGAAAACATCAATAGGAATTTCTTTTGCTTTTTGGGTTTTATCTGCAGGTTGCAATAACATAGTTCCACCTTTCCACCGGTCGCCAAGTGGAACTATTTCTGATGCATCGCTCCAAAGCCGTAAAATTTTGAGTAAAGATTTTTCTACTTCACTGGTAGTCTCCAACTCAACAGTTACATTCTCAGGAATAATTTCTTCGAGTTGGTCATCAGTTTTATCAATCTCTTTAATGCCCTCATTTATGAAAGAAATAAGATAGGTAGCCAATCGAACACCTACTATTACTCCGGGCCCGTATTGCGTATGTTGAAGCCTGGTACCGATACCCAATATTAATTGATCCATTATTAAATTTATTTGTGTTTACAAAGGAATTATTTTTATTCGTAACTTGATTTAAAATTTAAAAAAAATAATATGCATCGTCGAAAATTTTTGCAAAATTCAATGCTTCCTTTTGG
>DATCMY010000182.1:0-10070 GCA_036565505.1 Hanamia sp. | reverse complement strand
GTGAAAGAACTAAGTTAATATCAAATGTTGAAAGCAAATCACAACAGGATACTGTTTATTCAGTAAGTAAAAACCGATGTGAAAGAACTAAGTTAATATCAAATGTTGAAAGCAAATCACAACTATGAATTTAGACTTAATGGATTTAATGGAGATGTGAAAGAACTAAGTTAATATCAAATGTTGAAAGCAAATCATAACTAATACGGCTATGGTTGAACAGGCAAACAGGATGTGAAAGAACTAAGTTAATATCAAATGTTGAAAGCAAAAACAATGCAGAATATAACATTTCCTTCCCTCCCTACCCTATACTGTGCCCTTTGCTTTGCCATAAATAACATGTTTTATTATAATGAACCGGGTTTCGTTATTGCTTTCCTGCTGTTTCCTTGCCCCTAACTGCTCCAAACAGAGCACTTACCCATTATAAATAACGAAGCATCCCGCAGGAAAAGTATATAAAAAGATAAAAAATCTGAGGAGAATGAGCAGCGATACAAAGGAATAAAATCCGGTTACATAAAATAACGGCAGTGTAGAATACTTTAGGTTAACATCCTTATCTTATAAATATTATGGTGGTTTAAATAACTGTCAGGTTCGCTGAACCGGCATTTTCAAAAATAATACAAATCGTTATAAACGAAACGTCGCTTAAGGGGAGACTTTGCCTGGAAAGTAAGATGCATTTGTTATTTGGTTTTCTTTTATATGGCACAAGCATAGCTAACTCTCAAGGCTATACGACAAAGCTTGCGCCATCGATACTTTCTTTATACTTCGACCAACAGGGGCCCGCGATACCTTCTTTATGCTAGGACCAACAGGGGGGCTTGGGCTTGCGAAATTAGGGAGAACACCCACGGATGCGAAAATGATATTAATTTAATTGGAAATTTTGAAAATTTTACCATCCGTGTCATCAATTATGGTATAGAGTGCCCCATCAGGCCCTTGAGTTATATATCTAAAGCGCTTATGCAAGTCGCTGAACAATCGCTCTTCACCCACAACTTTGTTGTCTTTGATAACCAGGCGAGCTATGTGGGAACCACGCAGAGAGGCTACAAACAGATTGCCCTTCCATTCTGGAATTAAATTCCCCGTATAAAATGTAATCCCACTAGGAGCAATGGCAGGATCCCAATAATATACGGGTTGTTCCATTCCTTTCATAACGGTCAGTCCGCCATTAACCGGTTTTCCACTGTATTCAAGACCGTAGGAGATTAACGGCCAGCCATAATTTACCCCTGCCTTTATGATGTTGATCTCATCTCCTGCATCTGGTCCATGCTCGCTTTCCCACAAATCACCAGTTTTGGGGTTGAAAGCTAATCCTTGTGGATTTCTATGACCGAGGGTCCAAATTTCAGGGAGCGCATTAGGAGTTGTTTCAAATGGATTGCCTTTTACGGCTTTTCCATCTTTGTTTATTCTAATGATTTTGCCTAATGAGGAGCTTAAATCCTGGGCTTTTTTTCTGATCTCATCATCAAATCTTTCTCCAAAACTCACAAAAAGATTACCCTTTTTGTCAAACAGCATCCTGGAACCATTGTGATTGGGGCCTTGGTATGCCGGGCTGGCACGATAGATGATCTTTACTTCTTCAAACTTTGTTTCATCGCGTGAGAGTTTCCCCCTTGCTACGGACGTGACCCCACCACCTGTAACGGGTTCAACGAATGTCCAGAACACCAGGCGGCTCTTACTGAAGTCGGGGTCCAGTTTAAGATCATACATGCCTCCATCGCCCATGAGACGGACTGGCGGCACATTCTGTATGGCAGGCCCGGGCACCCCTTGCCGGGATACGATCCTTATGTTACCGGGCCTTTCCGAGACAATCATACGACCGTCCGGCATGAAATCAAGTCCCCATGGAAAGTGTAATCCGCTGGCAATAGGTATTATTCTTACTTTCGATTGAGTTTTTACGCCTCCAATTCTTGTCTGACCCTTAAAGGCAGGCTTTTGTCCTTTTGAGATTGGAGCTTGAGTCTCAACAGGCGGAAGTGATGTACTGCTTTCCTGTTTATTTTGTGAACTGGCTGAAAGGGCCAATACCAAAAGAATCAAACTAACCGATAATATTTTTGCGTTAATCCATTTAACTGGACAGTATAATGTTTCCGGAAAGATTTTCATTTTTTTAAATTTATAACATATTCGGATAAATCATATCCTCATGACTAATGATTTCTTCAGTTGTTCTTTTACGTATTTTATACCATCGTCTTCATATCCAGTAACATACCTGTATCTGACCTGCTTGCCAATTGCCCGATGGGACAGAAAGTATTACGCAATTGGATTCTATTATCCATCTATATTTACCTTACTAAATGCCCTGTTTTTCATATTAAATACTCTCATTTTTTCTTTGAGTTTAGAAATAGTGAACAAATAGCCTACATAGGTTTGTAATATGGTACTGCTATTAAAGCTGCTTCCAATCGAAAGAAGTATATGGTTTTTAGCATTGAGGTCAATAATGCTTCCGAAATTAAATCTTGTATCACTTTGCCCATTTTTTGTGCTCGAAGTTACATGATAAATTTCAGTTCCAATACTTATATTTTTACGTAATTGATATTGCAACTGCCACCCTATATAGTTCCAATTCTTATTATCTTTACCCGGATTAATCCAGTATCCATAACCTCCATAAGTCTGCCATTTATCTCCGAAAGATTTTTGCATCCAAATTGGAAGAAGGATTTGTGCTTTACCATTACCTAATTCTTTTGATTGATTACCGGTTGGAATCTCACATAAGGCAAATATTGCTACCTGTGGCCTATACTTTGTTTCCTGTATAAAGCGGTATTTAACACCTATTTCAATATCGCCAAGTCCATAATTTTTCACATCCCCATAAGAATTATTATAGGCAATAGGAATAATAAGATGGAGTTGCATATTGGGTATTAATCCATAATTTGCTTCAAAATGTGGCAATGTCCCTTGTGAAGAAATTCTATTATAACTAATATGAGAGGACATGTAAAGTTCCCAGTGTTTGTATAAAACAGGTTCAGGGTCATCTGTATCATAAGGCGGTCCTGCATAAAGTATTGCAGGAATAATGCAGAGTAATAAAAATATAAGCCTACGTATCAAAATTATTTTCACGGAAATTGTATTGAGTTATTCACGTCCTTTTTATTTGTTTAAACAAACTTGATTGCACCCTCAAACTTATTACACCAGAAAAATTTATTACAGTTTTCAGTAATTATTTTTCTTCAGGAAACTGATTACTTCTTTTGAAAATTCGGGGGTGGCCGCTGCATGATTGTGATCGCCGGGAGCAGTGCCAATGGAGCTGTTTGGTAAAAGCTTTGCCAACTCATGTGAGGAACCATTATCAGCGTCTTTGTCTCCGCTGATGACCAATACGGGTTGCAGCACTTTACTTAGTTCTTCTTTACTCGTGGATGGCTGTTCCTTTTGTAAATAAGCCAAAGCAAGCTGGTCGAGGCCCTGTTGTTTTACATAATCAACAGCGCCCTTTAATCCCGGTATGGAGTCTCCCATCAACGCCCGGTAAAACATAATTCTCCTGGGCCATGCAGGATTGGTAAAGTCTGCGCCCATGCCACCCATTACTGCATCCTGTATTTTTTTATCGAGCACCAGTAACCTGGCAGTAATAATAGAGCCCCGCGAATAACCTACTACACTGTATTTATTTATTTTTAGCGAATTCATTAGCAGCATAATATCTTTTGCCTCCGCGTCATTTGCATAAGCTGTGGTATCATGCGGCTTGCCAGACTTTCCGTTACCACGCATATCCAGCACAATTACTTTATATCCTTCATTGAGCAAATCATTATATAAAGCGGTTCCCTTCCATGAATTGCTGTTTACAATAAACCCATGCACCAGCAATACAGGCTTGCCTTTGCCACGCACTTCATAGTAAATTTTAGTACCGTCAAAAGAAGTAAGATATCCTGAGTCTGTCGGATATTTTGAAGCCATAGAAACAGTCTGCGCCCCGGAATGGTTTATAAAAAAGCAACAGCTTAGCAGTAATAGTAATCGCATTTGCAGGAATGATTTATATAAAGGTATTTTAATTATTGCCAGCCCGCATCGGTGTTCAATTTTTTCGTAAGCCGGGGTCTATCTCCCGTGAGCATTGCCGATGACCGGATATACCTGACTGAACGTTACTAATCCTCCGCCTTTAATTTACATTGTTTGCTCACTGGCGCATTCTGGACTTGTGACCGTTAGCTACTAATCTTATTTATACACAGAATGGTAAAGAATTTAATAAGGTTGGATTGATAAAAAATATTCATGTGCTTATTATCGGGAGCAATACCAGTAACGAACAGTCCCAGGTCGCGACCTGCGCCAGTTGAGAGAATAGTAACCAACAAAAAGCTATCCCCTTCGATAGACCTTCGATATAACTTCGAATGACCTTCGATCTATTGATCGAAGAAGATACATAATATATTACAAGATTTACCGTTGTATATAAGGAGCAATCACTCCCAGGCCACTAAATTCATAACATCTAAATAAATAGCTATGGCAATTCTTTCACAAGGTATCCTCGGCGAAGTGGTCGGCAAAACCGGCCCTGTAGTCAGCTACATGAGGTTTGGTCAAAACATCACCCGCAGTAAAGGCAGTACCCGCAAAAACAGGATAGAAACGCCTGCAAGAAAAATGCAGCGTGAAAAGATAAAAGTATGCAACGATTTTACACAGGCATTTTCCGGCACCGGTTTTTTTAATAAAACCTTTCCTGCCTACGGCCACACCGGTTCGGGTTATAACAGGGTTACCAGCTCTATTATGAACCTGGCCATTGTAACCAATCCTGTCGTAGCGATTGCATGGCCTAAAGTGTTGGTTTCGAAAGGGCCGGTAGCTCCTGTCGATTATGCTTCTGCGTTGGTCAACGATGAAAACAATATTGCCTTCACCTGGACCGATAATTCCGGCGACGGTACGGCAAAAAAGAATGACAGGGCTATTTTGGTTGCCTGGTTTCCCGAAAGCAAACAGGCGGTTTTTGCATTCAGCGATGCAGAAAGAAAAGATGGAACGGCCTTACTTGAAACGGGTTCCATAAAAGGAATCGCGCATACCTGGCTCGGGTTTTTGAGCGCCGATGAAACGAATGCGGCCAACAGCGTTTATAGCGGGGAATTGACGATTTAAAATATTTGAAGTGAAGCCGGTTAACTGAAAGAAGAGAAAATAATCTAAATTTGGGGTATGGAACAAACAGGACACATATCCGTTACTATAAAAGGAAAGACCATTGCCGGGACTCTTAATCCGAAAGACATCGACATTGCCGAAACGAGAGAGATGTTAACTGATGTTGAAACACTGCTATTTCCTACAAAGACAGAAAAGGACGAGCGGCCAAAAGTTGCCTATGAAGTGAAAGATGGTTCGGTAAAAAATATTTTTTATTTACCATTGGCCAAAGCAATTATGTTTAGTGCCTTGATGGCAGAAGTGGGTAACCGGGGAAATATAGACCTGCTCGAGCCAAAAGCAGCAGCAATAATAGATAAATGGCAACGTAAATCATATAACAGTGGCAGGCAGTACATAATTACATCGTCAATCTCTGAAGATGATCTTTTAACTATTAGTAACGAATCCCGGTTTATAGCGCCACAATCCGATTGGGTTAATACCAGCTTATATCTCTATGGGAAAATATATGAGGAAGGGGGTTTAAGCAAGGTTAACCTGCACATTCTTACAGACCGTTACGGCAAGTTGACGGTAAATGCAACGGAAGAACAATTAACAAAAGGAGATCAGAAATTATTTAAAATATATGGGCTTTGGGTAAAGGGGAAACAAAATCTTGCAAGCGGGCAGTTAAAAGATCTTGAACTGATTGACTATTTGAAATATCAGCCTGAATACGATGAAATTGTTTTGCAGAAGCTGATAAAAAAAGCAACTACTAACTGGGCAAGAATTGGGGACAAAGACGAATGGCTGCAGGAAATAAGAGGAGGTGTTAATGAATAAGCTGGGAGTAGAATCGATAATGCTCGACACTTCATTTTGTATCAGGCTAATGGATGAAAATAGTGATTTGCATAGCAATGCGCTTGAATATTTTAAATTCTTTTTGCAGGAAAAGATTGTCGTTCATATTTCTACCATCGTGGTGGCAGAATACGCGGTGGGTGACGATCCTCAAAATTTACCGTTGAATAATCTACAAATAGAAACATTTGATTTCAGAGATGCCGCAACTGCGGGAGAGTTTCATCGCGAGTTGAAAGGAAATAAAACAAACATCGCCGGATATAACAGGAGGATCATTGCAAATGATGTAAAAATATTAGCGCAGATAAAAAGCAGGGAAATTGGCGCTATCATTTCTAAAGATGTTGAAAGCATTACCAAATATGTAAATCCTCTTATCAATTCTAATCTTCTGAACGTGCGATTTATTGATATGAACAAAAGGCTGAATGAACAATTAGGGGAACTGTTTCCTTTATAAAACAAGATGCTTTGATTCCTGGCGACGTCTCCGTCGTCATTTTTCTAACTTACATTAATGCCTTTCGGGACCTTGCGTTAAGCACAGATCCAATTTGCTTATTTGGTTCTTAATTAATGTTCAACGACGCAACGTCCACAGGAGCATTGCGATTAGATAAAAATCATCCACAAGTGAGACGTTGCTTAGAAATGAATTGATAATTTCTCAAGTCATGAAGTTGAAGATTTTTTGAAAACTACTCTAAAGCCGCCAGGTAATGAAAGTTGTTCAACCAGATATTGTTTAGAAGGCTTCCATTCATTTCAAAACAGGCGTTTGAATATTGACCTTGAAATTGTACCGTATAATTTATTGTTTAGAAACGACTCAACAGAAACTTTTACAAATGAACCCTTTTTTAAGCAACCTAATGGAAATTTGCTGGTAAATGGTGAGCAAATATTATATTTTATAAAAGAGCAATTAGAGAAAAATTTCTTGATATTTAAGCGATTCTCAATCGAGGCCTATTTTTATCTTTCTATTAAATTAAATAATATCAAGAATATGAATTTAACTCCAATGATGATAGGTCGAAATCACTATAATAATTTTGATGAATTGCAATTGCCTATCACATTGTTGCAAAATGATATACAGGAAATAAAAAAACAATTAAAAAATGTTGTGGATATTCTTTGGCAAAGTGGTGGCGCAAATGAATGCCCACAGGGCACTTTTAATAAAGTCTTTGATAAATTTTCATTGGGATAATATTTTAGCTATTAGTTGAATAAGATGGAAAAGAAATCTCCTGCTGCTGTTAACCGGATATGGAACGAAGAGGCTGTTGGCGGGGACGCCAACAGCAGCAGGGAGTAATATAGAATGAAAAAATTCACCGCACACCTTAGCATAAAATCCTACTGAACGATCTATATAATTTGTTGTGGATGTAGTTTAATTTTTGAATGATAATTTTTTTCGTTCCCAATGATGCAGTTAATATTCTTACTGGATGTTTCAAAACCAGTAGTTAATGCTATATATGGACTTTATTTCAATGAATCGCCTTCACACTATTTGCAGTCTTAAATAAAGTAAATATTTTTGTTAGCAACCAATATAATCATTATAAAGAGGAAATATTATGGAACAATACAGCATTGATCTTGATAAAAAAAAATACGTTTTTGATATTTATCAAGATAGACTTCAGGTAACAACCGAAAAACCCACTATTATCGTGTATATGAAAAAACAAGGTGCCGCATACAAGAAAACATTTTGTGAATTTGTTGAGAATCCCAAAAATTATTTATATGATAACCCACCGGTTAAAGAAGCATTAAGCAATAATATTTTTCTTCTTCTTCAAAGGGACGATACAGAAATTGATAATTACCTAAGAACGCATTATAAAAGGATTGTATTATGGTTTGATAAATATTTTAAATGTAACGATATAGAATTGAATTAAAATGAGAATAACTAATTGTTGGAGAAAGTTTCAACAATTGTTCAAGACTTAATCAATTTTATTTTTGCCTTTGTAATATATGTGGAATAAAATAAAATCAAAAAATGATCAGCTGCAGTCCTAGTTACAAACTCAGGACAGCGCAGCTTTTGGTTGGCAAGAGACTACGGATAGCGGGGAAGATAAACAAACGTAAACAAGTTTGCTTCTCCTTTAGAATTAGTGTAAAGTCTATAAAATAATATGCGTTTACACAAAATCAGCTTAAAATGATTGCATACAAATTTAGATCGGCAACGGAAATTGCCTTTGCTTTTGACATCATAATAAAAAAACGTTTACATTGTTCTGAATGGATAAATTTAAATGATCCAATGGAAGGTATGTTTGCTTATTCACGTGGCACTAAGCCGGGATTTGATATTGCAAAAAGAGTAATGGGTATAACGGAAGCAAAACGTAAGTATAAGATTTGCTCATTAAGTGCCACTTATGACAGTCACCTACTTTGGGCACATTATGCAGGTGGTTTTGCCGGCGTGGCAATTGAAATTGAATTACCTGAAAATGACCCAAGAATAAAAAAGGTCGAAGCAAGAGGAGTTTTTGCATTTGTTGATTTAGAAAGTGCGCTGGATGAAGATGCAGTTGCTAAAACTATATTATTTTCCAAATATGAAGAATGGGCTTATGAAAAAGAGATTCGCATATTACATGATCAAACATTTTTTAAATTAGAGAAACCAATCAAACGAGTTATTGCTGGACATAGAATGCCAAAGGCTCTTTTTCAAGTATTAAATATTACATGTAATGGTTTAGGTATTACTTTTAACAAAATAGGGATTGGTGAAAGAGGACTTTATCTTGATCCAGTTCCACCACCAAAATCCGTGAAGAAAACTCTCTCATAACAAAAATCTTACTGCATTCGAAACTGAGCAATGGAACAACCTACTGCAAATCGCTTTCAGTAAGAAATTCGGCTCGACAAATAAAGCATGCAAAAAATATTAACTTCCACGAACAAAATTAAGTACCGGTTTAAACTTAAACTTTTAATAGATGTTATGACAAAACAAGAAAATTTATTTTACGATGCTGTCGCTTTATATAAACAAAACAAGTTTGAAGAAGCAGTCAAAACACTTCATCAGATAGAACAATTAGGATTCTTTAGTCCCATGGCGTTAGACCTAAAAGCTAAATGTTTATTAACACTAGAAAATTACGAAGAAGCATTTATAGCTGCCAATAAAGCATTAAAATATGAAGAGCATAGCACCTTATATGGACATCGGGGACTTGCTTTGCATAAGTTAGGTTTAATCGAAGAGGCGTTAAAAGATTATGAAAAAGGAGCAGAGTTAGGAGATGAAGCTTGCAAAAACAATATTGAGGCTGCACTTTACGATTCAGTGCTACAGGC
Source organism: Hanamia sp. (assembly GCA_036565505.1). Classification (GTDB taxonomy): domain Bacteria; phylum Bacteroidota; class Bacteroidia; order Chitinophagales; family Chitinophagaceae; genus Ginsengibacter. The sequence goes on along the minus strand of DATCMY010000182.1, from coordinate 662 downwards.
AGGAGAAGCATTTGAAAGAGCAAAACGAGGGGATGTATCAACAGATTTGAATAATTTCTTTTTTATATCAACTGTACATGACAGATTTGAAAATGGAAGACTTATTCAAAAAAATCCAAATTCTAATAGAGCTATTCGTGTTAAATCAAATATATCGGGAGGTTCTAATTTTACGGTAATTATTTATAATCTGGACGAAATGCATCCAGCGTGGAAATCTTATACACAAATGGCACCTAAACAAATGAAGGTAATAAGTTCAAATAGCTATTCAGTTGAATTAATTGGCTATGGAACGGACAGAAGTGGCGAACCTTTTTCTAACTATGGGCTTATTATTAACGAAAGAGACAAAAGTGTTACTTCAAAAATTTATGATAGAAATATCGAATTGTTGTATCACAAGTAAAAAACCTAACACAACAAAAAAGTCCTGCTGTCCAAGTTGTAACATTCTTACAGTAAACTAATTTAATATTTAAAACCAGTTGAGATGCCGAAAAAACTTAGAAGAGACCCAATTTATATAGCTCCCCAAATATCAGGACGGCTGGATAATAATGATGTGCCCCACGTATTTGATGAAAGAAACCTTAGAGAATTAAACCCAACAAATATTGATGATAAAATCGTTATTTATCAGAGGCAAGTAAATGATTGGT
>DATCMY010000181.1:0-3502 GCA_036565505.1 Hanamia sp. | reverse complement strand
TCTTTAGCCATTGCTTTACAGGAGGTATTGCCTCCTCCATAATTGGTTAAACGCAAATCGGCTCCCAGCAAATTGGACCGATATACTAATAATGCTACTTCATCACCTGCCAGTTCTGCTGCTTTAGCTTCATCCCACAGGTAGCTTACATGTTTAAATTTCATTGTTTCAACAGACATATTTTTATTTTAAAATCTTTATTTTTATTTAAGAGAATTACCATATCCTACCAGTATTACTGAAAGAATGATGGTTGCAATTCCTATGGTTATCGTCATCTTTGTTTTCTTACTTACTCCCTTCCATTCTTTTAAAATAATCCCCCACATATTTGCAACCAAAATGATGAAGGCCATGTGCAGAATCCAGCTACTGGATCCGTTCCCCAATTTACTTTCACCCATCCCATAAAAGAAAAATTGTAAGAACCATATGGTGCCGGCTAATGCAGAGAAAAGATAATTTTTTGAAAGTGGTATTTTTTTATTGGTATAATCGTGAAATGATTTGTTGCGTATATTAAGAATAAAACACCAAATAAAATTGATTGCTAAACCTCCCCATAATAACACAACAAATGTTACATTATTTTGAAATAGCGGATTCATTCCTTTTGCAACTGCCACTTCAGCCATTGGCTTTCCGGCCTCAATACCAAAGTTGAAACAGGCGCTCATTATACCTGAAAAGACAGCAACAATCAAGCCTTTCACCAAATTGAATTCGGCGATAGATTTTTTCTTTTCTTCTTCCGGTAATTCTTTTTCTTTCAACACTCCTGCCCTACCACAAATGTAAATTCCAAGCAAACAAATGTTTATTCCTGCAAATACAATCCGCCCCCAGGACGTGGTGAGTAAATCATTGAAGGTTGTTTTGCCAGGTGATGGAAAATAATTGTAATAGATAGAAGGTACTAATGCGCCAAATGCAGAACAAAAACCAAGCACTACAGAATTGCCTAACGACATACCAAGATAGCGGATTCCAAGTCCGTAAGTGAGGCCGCCAATACCCCACATAACACCAAAGAGGATAGTGTATTTAATGATATCAAAAGATGCTGCACTGATAATTTCAGAAAACCCCGGAATTGTCAACCATGCAGCCAAAGGAGGTACAATCAGCCAGGAAAACAATCCGCCAATTATCCAATAACTTTCCCAATGCCAGTCCTTTACTTTTTTGTAGGGCATGTAAAAGCTACCGGCGGCAGAGCCACCGATGAAATGAAAGAGAATTCCGAGTATAGATTGCATGTACTCTTGCTTTTAATTTCAAAAATAAAAATAGTCTTAGTATAAACAACTCTCAACGCTTGCGATTTTTGAATCTCATAAATTATGTTCAGAACAATTTGCATAACAAACAACTCTCTATTGCAATTGCTTTACTTTTTTAATGGTGTAAAATACTCATCAAATTTCGCGCAATTGTCATGCGCTATCTGATGCGATTTTTCAGCGCTGCTCAACCCACTTTCACCACTTGCATATTTAGCAACCTGCCTAATTTATCAATTCTGGAACTGATATGCCCGATGCCAATAGCACAATGATGCGCAGGGCCGTAACTGTTCCATTCCTCTACAAATTTTCTTGCACCTACACTAAAACGATATCGGCTATTGGTATTGCCTATTTCTAATATTGGCCCAGGAACAGATTCGCCTTCAGCAACAAGCAACATAAGTTTACCGGCTGATTCTACAACAGACAAAAGCGTTACCGGCCCATGCCTTACAACCATCTCAACAGACAGTCCGTTGCCTACCTTACCATGATAAACAGTGAGTGGCCGAACTTTTATTTTCCCCTCTGCAATCTTCAGATGGCCAGGCCCGTCGTGCCCCATTAGCACAACATCATCTTTGTAATCCATGGCATAATATTCAGTAAAAGATCCGCCAACACCGAAGCTGTCCATGATTTTCATTGCCTGCGCATTTTTAATTTCATATTCGCCTGCCACCACAATACCCCTTGCTGTCAACAAAGAATTACCCAATATTACTGATCTCATTATGTCCTCATTTTCTTCGTTAGCTGTTCCTTTATAATAATAGGCCATTGATCCCAGATTATGTACATCAACCAGCCGATCTAATGCAATGGATGTTTTTGCAGCGTGCTCCAGTTCGGATATAGAACAGTTACTTGTAATTTCAAACACTTCTCTGAAATGAGTTACTCTTTCCTCTATCTCCTGTTGAGTTACTCCTTTTTTGAGTGCGGATAATTCATCTACTTCAATAATCTCTATGTGGCCTCCAAAACTGATGATCTGCAGAGTAATATCTGTATAGATATCCAACATGCCTGAATAGTAATGCCCCATTGCTCCCAGGCGGTTGTATGCCATGATGTTCTTTACTTTAGCAGCATCTATCCATTCGTTGATTTCTCCGAGAGCTATAGTATCATCGTGTAACATTCCGGTCACCTGGAAAAATGGAATATTGGCTCTTTTAAATACATTACCAATCTCAGGTACCGGACAGGCTGAACACCACGCAAGCCATTCTCCGGTCATCTTAATGTGATCTTTCAAAGAATTAAACTTTGCGTAGTCAATTGCAGCACCTGGCGATAAATTTAAAATAATTACCGGAACCTTTGCCCGCTGCACCACCGGCAATACTGTAGAAGACAAAGCGTAAGTAGTTACGTAAAGAAAAATAATATCCACATCTTCTTTCCTGAATAATTTCCCTGCTTCAAATGCTTTATCTGTTGTATCTACCAGTCCTGCATTGATTATTTCGGGGTGTATGGTCGATAATTTTTTAGATACTATTTCCAAATAACCTTCAAGTCTTTCTTTAAGGCCCACGAACTGCGGCCAGTAAGTATCTAAGCCAATTCCAAATAATCCGATTTTCATGGTTTTAATAAAATTATAGAATAATATACAAAGCCTGAATAATTGCTGAGGAATGTAATTGTTTTTACAAACATATTTCTTTTAGACATCTGCTTCAGTATTTAAATCAGGCAGTAAAAGGACAAATAATCGAAATTCCTATTTTTTTAAAAACGCTCAATGCTGTCATAAATTATCCAGATAATCGGTAATTGAATGCATGGCCAAATAATTATCTACCAAAAATCCTTCATAGCCCCAGCATTCGCCTTTCCATGTTTTCCAGTCTTTGGTCATATTGCTATCAGAACAATAACCTTCAAATCCTCCGGATTTATAGCTTTCCATCATGGCAAGGAAAATCTCATCCGCTTCTGCTTTCATCTTTAATTTATAAAGAGCATGTATCGTATAATAAACATAGCAACCGGTGGCTCCTCCGTTTTCGTATGCTTGAAAATTTTGGTAGCCCCATCGTTTTAAATCGGTTACATAATCTTTATCGGCTATAGGTATAAGATTGCCAGGCAATCCTAATCTGAAATCAGTATAACCTACTTCTTTTATCTTTTTCAGCAATTGATTCATAATATTTTTTGCTTCCTCATCCTCTATCAGCCCGTAACATATGGCTATACTG
>DATCMY010000180.1:0-14062 GCA_036565505.1 Hanamia sp. | reverse complement strand
CCTCAATAGCTTCTGTTAATCCTTTTTCATTTCGGGCCATTCCGCATTTATCCCACATTATTTTTCCTAATCTCTTATGAAAATTTTCTACAGATTCGTTGCCTTTTATGTTCATTAATTTTTCTATTCTTTCCTTTACTGCATTTTCTGCTTCTTCAAAAGCAGGATGAGTAGTAGGAATAGCATCGTTCCTTATTTCATCAGCCAAATTATTGCCGAGAGTGTAAGGAATTACAAAGTAACCATCCGCCAATCCCTGCATTAATGCAGAGGCGCCTAACCTGTTAGCACCATGATCACTGAAGTTGGCTTCACCTAATGAATACAATCCGGGAACGTTTGTCATTAGTTCATAATCTACCCAAAGGCCACCCATGGTATAATGCACCGCCGGATAAATTCGCATCGGTACTTCGTAAGGATTTTCTCCCGTGATCTTTTCATACATCTCAAAGAGATTCCCGTATTTTTCAGTAATTACTTCTTTGCCCAATTTAGTAATGGTTTCCTCACTTTCATCTTTCAATCCTCTCTTGTGAACCTCTACTTTTCCATAACGCTTTATGGCATCAGCAAAATCAAGATAAACCGCCATCTTAGTAGTTCCTACTCCATAACCCGCATCGCATCTCTCTTTGGCGGCACGTGACGCCACATCACGTGGCACCAGGTTTCCAAAAGCAGGATACCTTCTTTCCAAATAATAATCACGGTCTTCCTGCGGAATATCTATAGCTTTTCTATTTTCGTCTTTATTTTTGGGCACCCATATTCTTCCATCGTTTCTAAGGCTTTCACTCATTAAAGTGAGTTTGCTTTGATGATCGCCGGTAACAGGAATACAGGTAGGATGAATTTGGGTAAAACATGGATTGGCAAAATAGGCTCCTTTCTTATGCGATTTCCATGCGGCAGTTACATTGCTTCCCATAGCATTGGTGCTTAGGTAAAAAACATTTCCATAACCACCGGAACAAATAAGTACCGCATGACCGAAGTATCTTTCTAATTTTCCGGTTACTAAATTTCTTGCTATAATTCCTCTTGCTACTCCATCAATTCTTACAATGTCAAGCATTTCATGACGCGAATACATGGTTACATTTCCCAGGGAAACTTGTCTTTCCAAAGCGCTGTAAGCGCCTAACAACAGTTGTTGACCTGTTTGTCCTGCGGCATAAAAGGTACGCTGTACCTGCGTTCCGCCAAAAGAACGGGTGCTTAATAACCCACCGTATTCACGTGCAAAAGGAACTCCCTGCGCCACGCATTGGTCAATGATATTGCCACTTACCTGTGCAAGGCGATAAACATTTCCTTCACGGGCGCGATAATCGCCTCCTTTTACGGTTTCATAAAAAAGACGGAAAACAGAATCACCATCGTTCTGATAATTTTTTGCCGCATTGATGCCTCCCTGTGCTGCAATGGAATGCGCACGGCGCGGGCTATCCTGGAAACAGAATGCTTTTACTTTATAACCCAGTTCTCCAAGTGAAGCAGCAGCAGAAGCGCCGGCAAGGCCTGTGCCTATAACAATTACTTCCAGTTTTCTTTTATTAGCCGGGCTTACCAGTTTTACATGGTCTTTATAGTTATCCCATTTTTGGTCAAGTTCGCCTGCGGGAATTTTTGCGTCTAATGCCATACGTTAGTATTAAATATTTGTATGCTGAAAAGAATTTTCAGCGTTAATAGATTTTATTGAAGCCATCCCGCCATAAATGCAATGGGCATAAAGGCAAACAATATGCAGATGACAATTGCATAAAAAACACCGATATCTCTTACGATTGGAGTCCACCGCTTATGGTTTATCCCAAAAGTTTGAAAGGCACTTTGAAATCCCTGTAATAAATGGAATAAAAGTGAGACCAACCCTATCATGTATAAAGTAAACCATAAAGGATTAGTAAAAACGTCTTTCATTTTATCGTAGAGATTTACAGTGTCGCCCTGGAAATACAATTCATTTTTGGTGCTGGCCCAAAAATGAGATAAATGCATAACAAGAAATAACAATAAAAATGTGCCAAGCCAACCCATGTAGCGGCTGTACCATTTTATTTCGCGGGGAAAATTTTGTTTTTCATATTTAATCTTTCTTGCTCCCCTGTTTTGTTTCCACAATAAAAGCCCCTGGATTATATGCAAAATAAAAACAGCAAATAATCCTAATTCAAGAAATCGTAGAAAATAGTTGTGAAGCATAAAAGAAGCGACTGCATCAAATTTTACACCACCATCATCATAAAAGATCATTGCGTTTACAGAAGCATGTACTATAAGAAAAATGATGAGAAAAAACCCCGTTGCACCCATTAAAAGTTTTTTGCCAAGCGAAGAAGTGAACATTTGTTTCCATGTCATAAATCAGAGAGTTAATAAATTTCAGATGCGCAAAAATACTACAGGAAATTTAAATATCTACCTTAAATTATGATTTAAAACCTGATTTGTATCAGGTTTAAATAGGAAACATTGGTCTTGAATAATTGTATTTTTTAACCCGGTAATCTTTTGAGATTTTTAAATCTGCTATTGAAAAATACTATGGCATATAAAATTTAAAATAAAAGATTTGATAAAACTAACTATCCAACCTTCTCAATAAAATATTATCAAGCTGGTTAAAAAGTACATCGGGTTTCATGGTTCGCCAGGGAGCAAAACCAATAAGTTCAACATAATTCGCGAGGCGGGCTTTTATAAAATCATGCTGTGTTTGTTCGGGCATATTTAAAGACACAATCCAGCCACCGGCATCCGTAATATCTTCAAACCATTCTTCATAATAACTATCATCGCTGCTGTGAAAATTAAGAACGTTCTCAGTTATTAAAATAAATTTTGAAATTCCCTGCCGCAAAAATTCATCGATCACTTCACGCTTCAAACGCATAATATCATTTTCAATGGCATCGTTCCATTCTCCTATTAATTCTATAATTACATATTTAGCATCGTAATCGGCCATTAAAACTTTAAGGTATAAAGTAGCGCTTCCAAACTCATCCCATAAAGGATGGATGTAATAATTATAAATGGTATTTACAAATTCAAGCTGGCTATATTCCCTTCCATAAAAAGGTGAGCGTTCATCCTCTTCAGACGTGTATAAATATTGCCAGTTTTCGTATGGTTCTATATCCTGCATTCAACGTTTTTTCTACTGCAAAATTAGTTAATTGACGCAAGGATACCTGCATCCAATTAAAAGGCAAACCAAAAATCTATCATAAAAAAAACCGCTCCTTTAAGAGCGGCATTATAAACTAATTTTCTACAATTGCTTCCGGATTATCTATAATGATCCACCGCTTTTTTTACGCTTTTGTATTTCAGTAATAAATCCTTTGCAGAGTCCATATCCTTTATACCTGTTTTTTCCATCACCATCCTTATTCCCCTGTCAACAATTTTTTCATTAGTTAACTGCATGTTTACCATTTTATTATCTTCTACCCTTCCAAGCTGAATCATTGCAGTAGTAGAAATCATATTCAAAACCATTTTTTGAGCGGTTCCGCTTTTCATCCTTGTACTTCCTGTTATAAATTCGGGGCCTACAATAACTTCTACCGGGAAATCGGCAACTGCGCTTACCGGGGAATCCGGATTACAGGCAATGCTTCCTGTTACAATATTATTTTCCTTACATTTTTGTAAAGCACCAATTACATAAGGAGTAGTGCCGCTGGAGGCAATTCCTATAACTACATCGGCATCAGAAATGTTATATGATTGCAGATCTTTCCATCCCTGTATCGTATTATCTTCTGCATTCTCAATTGCGTTGATGATGGCTTTTTCGCCTCCGGCAATAATACCAATTACCAAACCCTGGGGAACACCATAAGTGGGCGGACATTCGCTGGCGTCCAAAATCCCTAATCTGCCACTGGTGCCGGCTCCAATATAAAACAACCTTCCGCCAGCAATCATTTTTTCAGAAACAACGCTGATCAATTTTTCAATTTCAGGAAGCGCATTTTCTACTGCCCCGGCAACCTGGAAATCTTCTTTATTGATATTGGAAATAATTTCAGCAACAGACATTTTTTCAAGGTGATGATAATGCGAAGATTGTTCGGTGATTTTCGTAAAGGCCATAAGTAATTTCTTTAAGCAAAACTATTACTTCAAATTTAATTATGATAAATGAAATTTAATTTGATTCTTATGTAATAAAATTTTAGAAATAATTGAAAATGTTTATTTTTTCGATGACTAACAAAGATCATTTTATAAATTCATTAATGGCTAACTATTTTTTTTACAAATATTAACTATTGTTAAAACTAAATCTCTCTTTGGTTCCATTCTATTCTTACATTAATTTACACTCTTTATTTTTTTTATAAAAAAAACAGGCTTCTGCAATGAAACAAATTATCTCTGCTGTTATTATCTTTCTTTTTTCTTTTATAAATGCCCATGCACAAAATATTGATTCCACGATAGCCCGCTATGCCAATGACTTTGGACAGGAACGTATTTATTTACATTATGACAAATCTACTTATGCGCCGGGAGAAACCATCTGGTTTAAAGCATACATGATGAAAGCGATTTTTCCGGCTGAGGATAGCAAAACTATTTATGTAGACTGGACAGATGATAAAGGCAAATTACTTTTGCACACTTTAAGCCCGGCAGTTGATGGTACCAGTTTTGGACAGTTTGAAATTCCTGCGGATTATACCGGCAATTACATTCATGTAAAAGCCTATACAAAATGGATGCTCAATTTTGATTCTGTTTTTCTTTACAATAAAGACATTCGTATTCTTACAAAAGCTACTAATTCTCCCATAAAAAATACTATTATCCCTGAAATAACTTTTTTCCCTGAAGGTGGCGATGCCATAGCCGGAGTTATTAATAAGATTGCTTTTAAAGCCAATGACCAATGGGGCAGGCCAATAAAAATAAAAGGAGTCATTAAAACGAATACCGGAAAAACCGTTGACAGCCTTAAGGTAATACACGATGGCATGGGATTTTTTTATTTGAGGCCGGAAGCAGGCGAAACTTTTACCGCGAAATGGAAAGATGAAAACGGTAAAGAGCATGTGACCCCATTACCTGGAATTAAATCTACCGGTGTTTCTTTGCAGGTATCTCTATTAGGTACCAAACGTACTTTTTTAGTTAGCGCATCTCCTCAATCCCTGGGTAAATTAACTACGCTTCATATTATTGGAACTATGTACCAGCAAGAGGTTTTTAAAATAACAAAAGAATTAAAAAATGGCATCATCCAGGAAATTATTCCTACTGAAGATTTACCGAGCGGCATTTTAACCATTACCGTTTTTGATGAAAATTGGAATCCTCTTGCAGAACGAATTACCTACGTCAATAATGAAGAATATTTTTTTTATCCTGAAATGACGGTGCAACATTGGGGCTTAAATAAACGGGCCAGAAATGAAATTGAAATTTCTGTACCTGATAGCCTTACAGCTAATTTATCTGTTTCGGTAACGGATATGGCAATTGATGACGATACCAGTGATAATATTATTTCGCATCTTTTACTCACCGGGGAATTGAAAGGGAGAGTAAATAATCCGGCTTATTATTTTTTAAATAACAGCGATTCGCTCAGCAGGCAGCTTGATCTTGTAATGCTTACTCATGGCTGGCGAAGGGTTAACTGGGAAGAAATTGTAAAAGGTAATTACCCAAAAATTATTTATCCAAAAGACACTTCTTATCTTTCTATTTCCGGTAAAATATATGGTGCTTCGCCTACACAACTACGTGGTGCAGGAAATATTGTTTTACTCGTAAATCAAAAAAAATCCGCCAACCAGGTATACACAGTTCCGATTTATCCGGACGGAACTTTTAAAGATCCATCACTTATCCTTTTTGATACAGCACGCATCTATTACCAGTTGCCAAAATCCAGGGGGCTTGGCGATGTTTCGGTTCAGTTCATGCAAAACCGCTTTCCTCCTCTTGCTAATAGTATGAAAGCAAGCGGATATTTTTATAACAATAATGCCGACACTACAGGCAATTATCGCCATCTTCAATTGGCTGATGCCACCGCAGAAGAATTAAGATATTTAAAAGGCAAGGTTTTGGCGACAGTTACCATCAAAGGCAAAACAAAATCACCTGTTGAGCTGTTGGATGAAAAATATACTTCCGGTTTATTTAGTGGTGGAGATGCCGTTCAGTTCGATCTGCTTAATGATCCGTTTGCTATTTCTTCTTATGGCATATTTAATTATTTACAAGGCAAAGTAGCAGGTTTGCAAATTAATACTACAAGCAATCCCCCCACACTTCAATGGCGGGGAGGAACACCTCAATTATATTTGGATGAATCGCCTACCGATGCTGATATGATATCAAACATACCGGTATCTGACATTGCCTATATCAAAGTATTACGTCCTCCTTTTATGGGAGGCACCGGAGGAGGCAGCGCTGGCGCTATTGCCATTTACACACGCCGCGGAAATGATGTAAAATCTGCACCTGGGAAAGGGTTGGATAATAATATGGTTAATGGTTATACTGCCTTACGCCAATTTTATTCGCCTGATTATTCCTCTATAAGTGAAGAGAATGAAAAAAAGGATTTGCGCACAACGCTTTACTGGAATCCGCGGGTTATTACTACGAGAGGTCACAATAAAGTGTTACTTACATTTTACAATAATGATGTAACCCAATCTTTCAGAGTAGAAATTGAAGGCATGACAAAAGATGGGCATTTGGCTCATGTGGTGCAGGTGATGGAGTAGAAATGCAAAAGAGGTAAGAGGGGGAAGAGAGGCAATAGGCAATAGGCAATAGGCAAAGAAGGAGGACACCAATTTTCGCATTGGCTCATTATTTTTTTAGATGATATTTTATCAATCCTTCCATAGGACTTTTAAAAATATTTCCTAATTGTAAATCATAACCTTTGCACAGTTGCTCTACTACATCTTTAAATCCAAATGCAATGCCGCCGGTAAAATGTACAGGCAATTTTACACTTTCACGATATCTGATAATGTGAGTATAAAAAAAATCATTTAAACCATCCTCAATTATATTTTCAATCATATAATGGCCCCGGTTTTCCGCTAAAAAAATGGCAAAAGAAGCGAGGTAACGGTTTGGTAATGGTTGTTTGTAAACTGCATCAAGAATTTCAGAATCTGTAGTTACAAATTTAGCATCGAACCTAGCACGCAGGTCATCATCAAAAATTTTATACAAAAAATGCTGAATTACTTTTTTACCAAGATAAGCGCCACTGCCTTCGTCGCCCAAAATAAAACCTAAGCCCGGGCTGTTTTTTACAATTCGTTTTCCATTATAATAACAAGAATTGGAACCTGTTCCCAAAATACAGGCGATACCTTTTTCATTTCCACAAAGTGCTTTTGCAGCGCCAGAAAGATCATGATCAACCTCAATAGAAGCACCAGGAAAAATATGCTTAAAAACATTTTTTATCATCTTCAGGTTCACGGGATTTTTACACCCGGTACCATAAAAATAGATTTCATCTAACTTATTTTTTTTCAAAAAAGGTATTACTTCTGCCCTGATAATTTTTTCCATCCCTTCGCTGTTTACGAAGTATGGGCTCATTCCCTGCGAAGTAAATATGACAGGCTTATTGTTTTTTAAAAGGCACCATTCGGTTTTGGTAGAACCGCTATCGGCAATCAATTTTATAGTTGGCATCGTTATATCATGTTTATTATGGAAATTTGCACTTCTTTTAAAAAAATAAAATTAGACCAAAGAATAATATGCGCAATAAAAAGTTACAGATTTGGCTTCCATTGATTTTGAGTATCTGCATGGTGGCAGGAATGTTTGTTGGTTATAGAATAAAAGGAAACATGCCGGACAGGGGAGTTTTTTTTATGGAAAAACAAAAACCTGTTCAGGAAGTATTGGATTTAATAAAAAGAAAATATGTAGATAATGAAAATGTAGATTCTCTCGGTGATATTGCTATACAATCAATATTGGGCAGGCTTGATCCGCATTCCATTTATTTGCCGGCCCAGGAATTAAAAGAAGTAAATGAAGACCTTGAAGGTGTTTTTTTTGGTATAGGTGTAGAATTTAATATTATAAATGACACTACCAATGTGCTGAATGTATTACCCAACGGGCCTTCTGATAAAGCAGGTTTGCAGGTAGGCGACAAACTTTTAAAAGTGGGCGATTCTGTTATTGCCGGCAATCATATAAATGCCGAAACATTAAAAAAATTACTTCGCGGTAGCGAAGGCAGCAAAGCTAATGTTACTTTACTCAGAGACGGTAAACAGATAAATGTAACGATAATAAGAGGAGCTATTCCATTATATAGCCTTGATGCAGCCTATATGATTGCTGACACAGTCGGTTATATCCGGTTGAACAAATTTTCTGAAACCACTTACAGGGAGTTCATGCAAGCAATGGATAAATTGCACAAAAGTGGAATGAAAAGTTTAATTCTGGATTTAAGAGATAATGGCGGCGGCATTTTAACCGAAGCTACTCACATTGCCGATGAATTTCTAAGTGATAATAAATTGATCACTTATACTGTAGGCGCACATTCTCCCAAAAAAGAATATCGTTGTGATAAAGAAGGTGTTTTTGAAACGGGGAAATTAGTTGTGCTGGCCAATGAAGGCACCGCTTCTGCAAGTGAAGTGCTGATTGGTGCTTTACAGGATTGGGGCAGGGCTACCATTGTAGGAAGGCGCAGTTTTGGAAAAGGCCTTGTACAGGAACAATATGAACTGAATGATGGATCAGGATTGCGGTTAACAGTAGCAAGATATTATACGCCTCTTGGCAGAAGTATTCAAAAATCTTATTCCAATGGAGTTGAAGATTACAACAAAGATCTTATTGATCGTTTCAAGAATGGTGAAATGAGTTATGCAGATTCGATAAAACATACTAATGAACATAAATTCACTACCAAAGCGGGCAAAATATTATATGATGGTGGTGGTATAACGCCGGATGTTTTTGTGGCCTATGATACCACTGCTTACGATAAAGAATTAATGAAAGCATTAATATCCGGCACTCTTAATAAATTTGTCTATTTGAATTATCTGCAAAATGAAAAGGAATTTAAATCTTTTGCCTCTCCACGGATTTTTGAAGAAAAGTATGCAGTAGATGCCGCTACTCTTAATAATCTTAATGTGTATGCACAAAAAGATTCCATTCATTTTAATCTGGATAATGTGGAGGAAAAATCGCTTCTTTCCAAACAAATAAAAGTATTAACCGCGCGGCAAATCTGGAATACGGAAGGCTATTATGAAATCAAAAATAATTATGACGAAACGGTAAAAAAAGCCTTACAATTGATGAACCCCTGAAGAGATTATTATAAATTTTAAATGTTGAATGTTACATGATGTAAGGCAGCTTGTCTTCATTTAAAATTTATAATTCAACATTCAAAATAATTGGGGTCTTAAACCCTCTCCCCTATTTTTTTTACCTTCGCAAAAAAATATTATATGTGGAAGAACAGTGTTTTGGAAACGATTGGCAATACTCCCCTTATTAAACTGAACAAGATTACCAAAGATTTGCCTTGTACCGTTTTGGCAAAAGTTGAATATTTCAATCCGGGCAATTCAATAAAAGACCGTATGGCCCTGAAAATGCTGGAGGTTGCGGAGCAGGAAGGCAAAATAAAACCCGGCGGAACAATTATTGAAGGCACATCCGGGAATACCGGCATGGGGCTTGCGCTGGCTGCTTGTGTAAAAGGCTACAAATGTATATTCACCACCACTGATAAACAATCAAAAGAAAAGGCTGATATATTAAAAGCGGTAGGCGCAGAAGTAATTGTGTGCCCAACCAACGTGGAGCCTGATGACCCGCGTTCTTATTATTCAGTTTCTAAAAGACTTTCAGAAGAAGTGCCTAATTCCTGGTATGTAAATCAATATGATAATCTTGCCAACCGCCTTACCCATTATGAACAAACCGGTCCGGAAATTTGGGAACAAACAGAAGGAAAAATTACTCACCTTGTAGTAGCCACAGGTACCGGAGGTACTATTGTAGGTACAGGAAAATATTTGAAAGAAAAGAATCCTTCTATAAAAGTTTGGGCAATTGATAGCTACGGTTCATTATTAAAAAAATATTTTGATACCGGGGAAATTGATGAAAATGAGGTTTATCCTTATATCAGTGAAGGTTTTGGTGAAGATTTTGTTCCGGCGAATTACGATATGAGGTATATTGATGACTTTGTAAAAGTGACTGATAAAGATGGCGCGTTAATGGCCAGGCGCATTGCAAAAGAAGAAGGATTATTTTGCGGATACAGCGCAGGCAGTTGCTTACAAGGTTTGCTGCAACTAAAAGGCACGCTGAAAAAAGATGATGTGGTAGTTTGTATTTTTCACGATCATGGAAGCAGGTATGTAGCAAAAATTTATAATGATCAATGGATGATGGAAAGAGGTTTCCTTGAAGTAAAAACTTTTAAAGATCTTGTTGCAGGCCGGGGCACTCGAAAATTGGTTACTGTAAAACCAGGCCAAACAGTAGCAGAAGCCATTGAATTAATGCGCAAATATGATATTGAAAATATTCCTGTAATAAATGGTGAAGAAATAATTGGCTCCCTGAGTGAAGGAGGCTTGTTTAGTAAAATAATATCTGATCCTGAAATAAAAGAACACAAAATAACTTCTGTAATGGAAAAAGAATACCCGATGGTTTCATTTGATATGCCCGTAGAGAAATTAAGTAATCTTATTTCAAAACATAATGGCGCGGTTTTAAGTAAAGATGAAGCGGGTCAATACCACATTGTAACCAAGTATGATATTATAAAAGGTTTGGCGAAATAAAAGCGACGTCGCCAAGCCCATCCAAAAGAGGGCTTTCGATTTTTTTTCCGGCTCAATATCTTTTCCAAATAAGAATAGTTGACAAAAAACCTAAATCAAAAACGTAATAATACCATCCACAAATAAGTATTTACACGTTATCAATCTTGTAATTATTACGATTGAGACCGTAATTACATCTGATGCAAAAATGGGCAATACTGCCCTTTGCAGGGAACTTATAAGTTCTATCTTTGTTCCAGAAGTTGGTTGATGTTGAGGCATTAATCAAAAACTATCCAAATATCCATTCGAAAAACAGAATCTATCCAAGTTCCTTAAAAAATCGAAAAATCCAATATCAGTCAACTTCTATTTTTTTTCCAATATCATCTCTTTGCGAAAAGTAAAGAGGAAAACATAAAACCAGGTTTATTTTGAAAAAGAATTCCAATATCGTTTCAAAGTAAAAGATATTCACTCTTATGAAAACCATCCAGAATCACTAGAAAGACCGGAATCTAATCCTTTTAAAACCTAGCTGAAACCAGAAAATTGATTTACTGGAAAGAGGTCCCAAGGAATCTGCTAAAAAGCAGATAAAAAATTTACTTCTGCAATCCCTGATTGCAGAAGTTTTTTTTTAATACAATATCTTGCAGGTTATATTTATGATTCTGGAGAAAAATATACCGACCCACAAAAAATATTCCCGCATTATTTCTCTCGTTCCATCTCAAACTGAATTGCTTTTTTACCTTGGTTTGGAGAATGATGTAATTGGCATCACCAAATTTTGCGTTCATCCGTTAGAATGGTTTAGCAAAAAGACAAGAGTAGGTGGAACAAAAAATATTAATTTCAAAACTATTGATCAACTTTCTCCCGATCTGATTATTGCCAATAAAGAAGAAAATGTAAAAGAGCAAATTGAAGAATTGGCCATAAAATATGATGTTTGGGTCACCGACGTAAACAATCTTTCAGACGCAGTAAAAATGATCAATGAAATTGGGAAACTGACCCAAAGAACAGAAGCCGCTTCAACATTAGCATGGCAAATAAATAATGAGTTTGAAAAATTAAGAAAGACTGTTTCTTTAAAAAGAAAAATAAAGGCCGCTTATTTTATCTGGAAAGATCCATACATGGTTGCCGGTGGTGATACTTTTATTAATGACATGATGCGCTATTGCGGATTTGACAATATTTTTTCAAATCAAACCCGTTATCCTGAAATCCAATTAAAAGAAATTGAAGAAAAACATTGCGAAATCATTATACTTTCTTCCGAACCCTATCCATTCAACAAAAAACATAGAGAAGAAATACAAAAAATATTCCCCGGTATAAAAATTATTTTGGCCGATGGAGAAATGTTTAGCTGGTATGGTAGCAGGTTATTAAAAGCAACTGATTATTTCAGAAATACCGGGGATTTTAAATGACACTTTCATCTCCAATAATAATTCTATTACCCGATAAATGTTCTTAAACCTGTAATTCCCTATTTTTGCAAAAATTTAAAACATAAATAATGGCATCAAAAAAAATTGTAGAACTATTAGGTGACAAAGCAGAAGGCTTAATGAATCACACATGTAAAATTGACAAATCAACTCTTACTTTACCCTCTCCAAACTATATTGACGATGTTTTTGTCAACAGTAACCGTAATAACCGGGTTGTGGGCAGCATGGAAACACTAATGAGCCATGGACGGCTTGGAGGTACAGGATATTGCTCAATTTTCCCGGTTGACCAGGGCATTGAACATAGCGCAGGTGCATCATTTTCTCCAAATCCTATTTATTTTGATCCTGAAAATATTGTAAAGCTGGCAGTTGAAGGTGGCTGCAATGGCGTTGCATCAACATTTGGCGTACTTGGTATTTTAAGCAGAAAATATGCACATAAAATTCCTTTTATTGTAAAAATTAATCACAACGAATTACTAAGTTATCCTAACAAATACGATCAAACCATGTTTGGTACCGTAAAAAGCGCTTACAACATGGGCGCAGTTGGAATAGGCGCAACTATTTACTGGGGAAGCCATGAAAGCACCCGTCAATTGCAGGAAGTAAGCCAGGCATTTGAACTCGCTCATGAATTAGGTATGTGTACCATTTTATGGTGCTATATCCGCAATGATGCCTTTAAAGTGAATGGCGTGGATTACAGCACATCCGCTGATCTTACAGGACAGGCCAATCATTTGGGTGTTACCTTGCAGGCAGATATAATTAAACAAAAAATACCTACTAATAATGGTGGATATAATGCGATTAAGTTTGGCAAAACGTCCCCATTGGTTTATGAAAACCTTTCTTCAGATCATCCGATTGATCTGTGCCGTTACCAGGTTTTGAATTGCTACAGCGGTAAAATTGGATTAATCAATAGCGGTGGTGAAAGTAAAGGTGCAGCTGATTTAACTGATGCGGTAGAAACTGCGGTGATTAATAAACGCGCTGGTGGAATGGGATTGATATTGGGAAGAAAAGCTTTTCAAAAACCATTTAAAGAAGGTGTAGAATTATTGAACGCAACACAGGATGTTTATTTGGATGAAAGTATAACAATAGCCTAATGTTTAAAGTTATAAAATTTTGTTCGCAACAGCGCGAATTACGAAATAGAACTACATGAAACATGAAGAGGATTTTGATGCCAATCTTGCAGGTGAAGAAGGTGACACAGAAGAAACCAGGGGAAGTTGGTTCCGCAGAATAAAAAAAGGAATCACTACTTCTACCAAAGATAAAAAAGAAGCACCTGATGGGCTATGGACAAAATGCCCGCAATGCAGATATACGTGTACAGTATCTGAATTAAGGGAAAATTTATTTGTGTGTCCCAAATGTGAATATCATCACCGCATTGGAAGTGCCGAATATTTTGAAATTATTTTTGATGCTGATAGTGAACATGAGCTTTTTGGCAATATCAAATCAATAGATTTTTTGGGCTTTGTAGATATGAAACCCTATGCACAGCGTTTGGAGGAAACCTATGCGCGGACTACCATTCACGATTCAATTACCGTTGCCCATGGCAAGATAAACGAAATGGATATTGTGATAGCCTGCATGGATTTTGAATTTATTGGTGGCAGTCTCGGAAGTGTAATGGGAGAAAAAATTTGCCGCGCTGCTGATTATTGTATAAAGCACAAAATTCCATTTATGATCATTAATAAAAGTGGCGGTGCCCGTATG
>DATCMY010000179.1:0-46477 GCA_036565505.1 Hanamia sp. | reverse complement strand
CCTGTTCGGTTTGCCCGGGTGTAGGAACTAAAATTGCATTTTTTTTCAATTTTACAAGATCCATTATGGTAGTATATCCGCTTCTGCTTATTACGATTTTCGATTGTTGAAACGCCATATTCAATTCTTCTGAGCAGAGATGGTTGACTATTTTTACAGATTCCTTTGATGTATTTAAATTTTTTGTTTCTGCCGGCAATCCTCTTACAATTAAAACATTCCCTGTATAGTTTTGAAGTTGGGATAAAATACTATTTTCAAAAATTGTACGCTGCGGTTCAGGCCCTGAAATGGTTATTAAAATATCATACATTTTTTCAACATCAGATATCGTTTCAAATCTAGATAATGGCCCGGTATAAATTACGTTTGACGGAATTTTTTCAGGATGAGAAAGTTTTCCCGCCAATCCATTTTCTTTATAATCCGGAACCCAGCAATTGGAATATTTTCTGATAAAATAATTATTAATTTTCTGAGCAATTTTTTCACTGAATTTATTCCCTGTTTTGATAAAAAGTTGATGGGTGATAAAAATGCAGGGAACCTCATTGCAATACATTCCAAACCTGTTATCAGATATTACTGCATCAATTTTATGCTCTTTTACAATTTTTTTTAGCCATTTATTTTCATTGCGAACTGCAAAAAATATTTTCGGAAACTGTAATAGCATTTTAAAAGTAAATCCTTTTTTATTATTACTATACCTGATTTCATAGCCTTTATACCGTAAAAATACGATATCGGGAAACTCCTTAATTAATAAGGAAAATATTTGATTATCTGCAGCAATAAACACTCCGCATTTGAGTTGTAAAAGCTCTTTAATTATTGGAATACAACGTGTTGCATGACCCAAACCCCAATCAAGAGGGGTAACTAAGATACGGGGGCTAAATTTATCCTTGTTAAAATTATTTCCGATTATCAAAATTTTACAATAATTATTAGTGAAAATAGTTTAATTTGGTAATTGAATTTATTAATTGGTAGAAATGCTTTTGTAACCGGAAATAATTCAATCCAAAAATAATTCAAAAAATATCAATATTTTTTTAATGAAAACCGTCAGCAAATTCCTGTTTATTTTATTAGTTACAATAGCAATCTTTGCTATTAGCTGCAATGCTTCTAAAAAAAGTAATTGTGGCTGCCCTAGTAAAAGCGGCATGATAGGCTATTAAAAACCAAATTTAATATGGACAAATCTAACCGGGATCTCTTGGTATTGTTCAAGCAAGAATCTAGCCCCCAGGCAATCGAACATGAGGTGGAGCTTCTCCACGAGTTATTATTTTACGTAGAAAAAATTGACAACGTCGTTATTTCTTACGAAGTAATAAACATTAATAAATACAGGATATTTTCTGACAAGAAAATTATTAGGGAAACAATAAGCTATAAAGATTTAAAACCTTTCGTTTTTCTGAATAATAAAAACTAAAAAATATTCTATTCGCTTATTGTCCATGTTTCTCTACCGCGTAATAGTTTATCCAAATCGCCTTTGCCTTTAAGTAATGCTTCTTCTATCTGCATTTCCATTACATCTTCATAACAAGGTCTTTCTGTTTGATAAAAAACTCCGAATGGACGTGGAAAATGATGTTCCGTTTTAGGATTATCAAACAACCTGGTGAGTATTTGAGCTTTGTAAAAATCTTTCTCATCATGGATCCACAAATCATTTACACTCATATTTTCATTTAATTCTACAACTACCGGCCTTAATCCATCCAATTTAATTCCTTTATTTTTTTCAGCGCCAAAAACCAAAGGCTGTCCTTGTTCCAGGAATAACGCTTCCTCCGGTTTTGATTTTTTTTCTGTAAAAATTTCAAAAGCGCCATCGTTGAAAATATTGCAATTCTGATAAATTTCTAAAAAGGAAGTTCCTTTATGTGCATTCGCTCTTAAAAGCATCGCCTGCAAATGTTTGGGATCTCTATCCATGGTCCTTGCTACAAAAGTTGCATCGACACCTAATGCCAAAGCAGATGGATTAAATGGATGATCTATGCTTCCAACAGGAGTGCTCTTAGTTATTTTCAGTTGTTCACTTGTAGGCGAATATT
Organism: Hanamia sp.; assembly: GCA_036565505.1. GTDB lineage: Bacteria > Bacteroidota > Bacteroidia > Chitinophagales > Chitinophagaceae > Ginsengibacter. The sequence continues at coordinate 44,399 of DATCMY010000179.1, read as the reverse complement.
GCCCTTTGGTAAGACCATATATTTCGTTGTTGAAAAGTAGAAGGTTCACATCAAAATTGCGACGCAATAAATGAATGGTATGATTTCCACCAATACTTAAACAGTCGCCATCGCCGGTAACAATCCAAACACTTAATTCTGGACGGCTGGCTTTTAATCCACTGGCAATTGCGGTAGCACGCCCGTGAATACTATGCATTCCATATGTATTCATGTAATAAGGGAAACGGCTGCTACAACCAATTCCGGAAATAATTACGAAGTTCTCCCTCGGGATTCCTAAAGTAGGCATTACTTTTTGAACTTGTGCCAAAATGGAATAATCGCCGCATCCCGGGCACCAGCGCACTTCCTGGTCCGTGGTAAAATCTTTAGCAGTTAAGATGGGAATAGTTGCTGTTTCGCTCATTTGAATAGAAATTATGCCTTCAAAGTTACTACTTATATGATACGGGAAACGTAATCAATTATGAAATATTGAATTCTGTTTGTGAAAATTCTGTTAAGCAATTATTTATTTCATTTCATGTGAATCAATTCTTATCATATGGGCATCTTAATCTTGCGATTCATCAAATCCTGTTTCCACTCAATTTAAATTGCCTGCAATTCTTCCCAATACTCTGCGGCGCGGCGTGTATGAGGTATTACAATAGTACCACCAACAATATTGGCAACAGCAAATATTTCATACATCTGTTCGGTAGTAATACCCAATTCATATGATTTTCCAAGATGATATTTAATACAATCATCACAACGTAAAACCATACTTGCCACCAGGCCCAACATTTCTTTAGTCTTTTTATCCAGCGCCCCTTCATCATAGGTATTGGTATCAAGATTCCAAAGCCGCTTCATCACAAGATTATTTTTGCTTAAAATAACCTTATTCATTTTTTCGCGGTATTCATTAAAATCATTTACTAATGCTGACATAAAATTTATTTGAAAAGGTAAATTATTTTTCGAAGAAGGAGAATGAAATTCCCATTTCCTTTAATTGAATAAAGCATCAAAAAATTAAACTCTCTTTTAAGTTTTTAATAATAATAAATTCTTATTATTAATGATTTCCCAGGTTATTAATATCATCATCAAAACTCTGATCAGGCAATTTATTTAATTGCGCCTTAATAATAAAATAACTGGTAATGGCAAATGTTAATCCTACGAGTATTACCGAAAAAAGATTGTCTTTCCCAAATATCATAACACCAACAACAATCCCGATAACTTCTGTAATGAACCAACCTAAAACGGTATAAATTTTCCAGATACGTGGTTTAAGACCCTTGTCATGCGCTAGTTTTCCGATTTCCCTGGTTAAAAAAATAAGAACAATTATTTCAATCATTTTTAGAGAAAGTTATTAAAATTTTGTTGGAAAAAATTTAGAAGAAAATCATATAAGGTCTATGTCAAAATTTACTAATTGTACAAACTCTGAAAGACGAGAATCTATGTCCTGTTTCGTTATTTCTTTTAATCGTTGGGGGCCAAATTTTTCTACACAAAAACTTGCCAGCGCAGAGCCAACTATAATGGCGGTTTTCATATTTTCAAAACTAATGTCTTTCGTTTTGGCAATATGCCCGATAAAGCCTCCGGCAAAAGAATCTCCTGCTCCGGTTGGGTCAAAAACATCTTCTAAAGGTAATGCAGGGGCAAAGAAAACATGATCATCATGAAACAATAAAGCACCATGTTCGCCCTTTTTTATCACAAGGAATTTAGGCCCCATCTGTAAAATTCTTTTGGCAGATTTTACTAATGAAAATTCCCCGCTCAATTCTCTTGCTTCACTATCATTGATCATCAAAACATCAACCATCCCCAAAACTTTTTTCAAATCTTCCAGTGCGGTTTCCATCCAGAAATTCATAGTATCCAAAACGATCAGCTTTGGCCTTGTCCTCAATTGCTCAATCACACTTATTTGTAACGACGGCATAAGATTACCCAGCATTAAAAATTCTGAACCCTGGTATTCCTCCGGCACTTTTGGTTTAAAATTTCCCAACACATTCAAATCAGTTATCAGGGTGTCGCGGCTGTTCATATCCAAATGATATTTGCCGCTCCAGAAAAAAGACTTTTCATCTGCCACTATTTCTACACCTGATAATTGTACATTTCTTTTCTTTAATTCTTCCATTTCTTCGGATGGAAAATCATTTCCTACGATTGAAATTTGCTGAATAGGTTGGGTTAAATGACTTGCAGAATAAGCAACATAAGTAGCAGATCCGCCTACAATTTTATCAATTTTGCCAAAAGGGGTTTCAATTGCATCGAAAGCCATTGTGCCAAGTGTAATTATCGCCATGATTTAGTTTACGTGTTTTAGTTTTTAAACGCTGCAAATGTAAGTTAAGGAGTTGAAAAGTGGGTAAGTTGAAATTTGCCGGCAAATGGAACTTTCAGAAAGAACTTCTTTTTTTAGTTATTTATAACGAACGCTAATATTAAACCACCCATAGCTTACCGCTAAACTCCTGAAACAAATTACCTTTACAAAACTTAATTTAAAGAATATGCTTTTATCTATTCATCCCGAAAATCCGCAGCCTCGCCTCATTAACCAGGTCGTTGAATGTTTAAAAGATGGCGGAATCATTATTTATCCTACCGATACCATTTACGGGTTGGGTTGTGATATTTATCATCCAAAAGCGATAGAACGTATTTGCCAGATAAAAAATGTAGATCCTAAAAAAGCACAGCTTTCTTTCATTTGCAGGGATTTGAGCCATTTGAGCGACTATACCAAAAGTATTGACACGCCTTTGTACAGGTTACTGAAAAACTGTTTGCCCGGGCCTTTTACTTTTATTTTACCTGCCAGTAAACAAGTCCCCAAAATATTAAAAAGCAAAAAAGAAACTATTGGATTGCGTGTACCCGATAACGTTATATGTATGGCTATTCTTGATGCGATGAATAGTCCTATTTTAAGCGCTTCACTTCCCGGAGAAATGGTTGAAGAATACACTAATCCTGAAATTATCTATGAAACTTTTGGCAAGCAGGTTGATTTTGTAATAGATGGCGGTCCCGGTGGTATTATTCCTTCAACAATTGTTGATTGCACTGGCGATGAATGGCTTGTTACACGCCAGGGGCTTGGTGAATGGAGGGCTTAAGAAAAAAGCCTTTGCATTCAATAAAAGCTTTTCAGTAAAGATTATATGAAAATATTAATCAGTCTAACGCTTCGTTATCCTGATCAATAAGTGGGGCAGTATAAATATTAAAACTCCTGCGGTGATAACGGCATAAGCCATATAATTCAATGGCAGTACGGTGTTCAAGTGTTCCATAACCTTTATTGGTATGCCAGGAATACATTTTATATTTCTTATGCAATTTTTGCATGTATTCATCACGGTATGTTTTTGCAAGCACACTTGCAGCAGCAATTGATGTATAAATTCCATCACCATTAATTATACAATGATGAGGTATTTTTTTGTAGGGTTTAAACCTGTTTCCATCTACTAATAAAATTTCCGGTTGCTTCTTTAATTTATTTAATGCAAGATGCATTGCCTTGAAAGAAGCCTGTAAAATATTAATGCGGTCAATTTCTTCATTGCTTACACTGGATACAGCAAAGGCAATACTTTCTTTCTCAATAATGGGCCTCAGGTAATCCCGCTGTTCTTTGGTAAGTTGCTTGGAATCGTTTAATAAAGGATGATAAAACTCTTTCGGTAAAATAATAGCAGCCGCAAATACAGGTCCGGCAAAGCATCCCCGTCCCGCTTCATCAATGCCGGCTTCAATAAATTTATTATGAAAAAAGGGAAGTAACAATTCAATGATTTTGGTCAAAAATAAACTACCCTTTTTATATTGGGGAATCAATTTTTTAACCAATAATTTTAAAATGAACTGTTATGGAAATGTATGCCTTTGCAGGAGTAACTTTGTCCAACCAAAAAAATACTAAAAACAGATTATCCAATGCAGGAAATTGAAATAAATCCATACAATAAAAATATCGCAAAATGGCTTTACCTCGGTGTTTTTATGTTGGTGGTTCAGATCGTTTTGGGAGGAATTACCCGTCTTACAGAATCTGGCCTGAGCATTACCGAATGGAATCCGATAACCGGCGCCCTCCCACCTTTAAATACTGCTCAGTGGCAAATGGAATTTGATAAATATAAAGGCACTGATCAGTTCAGGTATATCCATGCGAATTTTTCTTTAAGCGATTTTAAATCAATTTTTTTCTGGGAATGGTTTCACCGCACCTGGGCAAGATTAATGGGAATTGTTTTTTTAGCAGGCTTTTTTTATTTTTTAATTAAGAAACAATTTAAATCTGACATGATAATTCCATTTATCATTTTATTTCTTTTGGGAATCATACAGGGTGCTATTGGCTGGATTATGGTTGAAAGCGGACTGATGCCGGAAAAATTATTTGTAGGACATATACAATTGGCTACGCATTTTATGGCAGCACTTGTATTGCTTTGTTATACTTTTTGGTTCGCATTGCGCATTTCAATACCTGCTTCAATGAAAACGGTAAACAAGCCTCTTAAGAAAATAATAGTTTTAATAGTGCTTATCCTTTTCATTCAGTTAATCTATGGAGCATTTATGGCAGGGCTGCATGCGGCCACAGCAGCGCCTACCTGGCCACAAATTAATGGCCAGTGGTTTCCCGGTGCAATGAATAGCTTATCCCCCACCTGGAAAAATTTCATTGACAATAAGATAACAGTGCATTTTATTCATCGTGGCCTTGCTTACACACTCTTAGTCGTAGTCTTTATATGGTGGATAAAAGCCAGAAAAACAAAAGGGAGTTCTTTATTCAACAAAACAAAATTTATTCCTATAACTCTTATTTTATTACAAATAATTCTTGGAATATTAACAGTTATCCTTTCTCCATATGGCAATAATCTTGTTTGGTTTGGCGTTGCGCATCAGTTAGTGGCCATTTTATTCCTGATGACAATAATTTTTATGTTATATATTGTTAGGACAAATGACATACAGAAAAGATATTTTTAAAAAAATGAGCAGCAATTATATTTTGCTATGAAAATCTTTTTCCGAAATTTTTATTTTTCTTTTCCCATACAGCTATTACTTCTTCATTTCAGAAAATCGCAGGTATTATTATTTTTTTGGCTAATCCTTTTTTTGACCCTTACCGGAAATTTTATGGAAATTTTCGGCGCCAATGGGTTATTTCTCGCTCCGGAATACCTGGGAAATGTAAATGCCGCAGGTGCTGCTATTACAGGGATAGCAACAGGCATTTTTATCATGAGTTGGAATATTACCACTTTCACTTTACATAGCATACGCTTCAGATTTTTGGCAACCGGATCAAAACCTTTTTTAAAATACTGTATTAATAATGCTATCATTCCAATTGCCTTTTTAATCGTTTATTTTTTCGAGGCTTTTTATTACGACATCAATAAAGAGTTAATTCCAATAACCCAATTTCTTTTTATTGCAACAGGTTTTATAGGTGGATTTTTCTTATTGATCCTTTTTTCTTTTGTTTATTTTTTTACTGCCGACAGAACCATTGTAAGAACATTTAAGCCAGGGCTTATAGATTTGGATGAGAATAAAAATTGGATTACTCCCGGAGAAACAACCATTCCAAACGATTTTGGATTACCAGTTCAATTTTATTTAAATACCCGCTTTAAATTTAAGAAAGCCCGTCCGGTAAGCCATTATAGCCAAAGTTTTTTGGATATTATTTTTAAAAGACATCATTTTTCGGCAATGATTACCGTCCTGATGGCTTTTATTTTTATGATATTTATGGCGTTCTTTCTGGATCACCCTGTTTTCCAGTTTCCCGCGGCAGCTAGTATTCTCATTTTGTTTGCCGTATTGGTTGCAGTGATCGGCGCGCTTTCTTATTTTTTGAGAAGCTGGAGTTTAATTTTTATTATTTTCCTCTTTACTTTACTAAATGTGCTCTACAAATATGATATTATAGATCCGAGAAATAAAGCTTACGGTTTGAATTACACCAATAAAACGCGGCCGGAATATTCTTTGCAAAATCTTGAATCACTTAACACGGATGCAAAAATTGAAGCAGATAAAAATAATATGATTGCCATTCTAAATCGGTGGAAAAAAAAGCAGAAAGAAGAAAAGCCAATGATGGTGGTTTTTAATTTCAGTGGCGGTGGTATTAGAAGCGCCTGTTTTGCAATGAACGTTTTGCAGGAGTTGGATAGCCTTACTAATGGAGCCATCATGAATAAAACAATGCTGATGTCCGGAGCGTCCGGGGGTATGCTGGCAGCAGCTTATTTTCGTGAATTAGCTAGATTAAAAATGAATGGCGAAAATATTAATCTTGAAAATGCAAAATATATAAATGATATTTCAAAAGATTTATTGAATCCCGTATTTTCTTCAATGATAGCGCGTGATCTTATTTCTCCCTCACAAAAATTTACCTATAACCATTACCGTTATGTTAAAGACAGGGGTTATGCCTTTGAACAAAAACTAAACCAGAATACTCACAAATTATTGGATAAAAATATTGGCTTTTATAAATCTGCCGAGAGCAATGCCGAAATTTCTCTTATAATTTTAAATTCTGCCGTAACCAGGGATCTTAAAAAAATGATGGTTTGTACCCAGCCTTTAAGTTTTATGATGCAATCAGAATATAATGACAGCTCTTCAAAAATGGCAGGTCCGGATGCGATTGATTTTGCAGCCTTATTCAAAAATGAAGATCCAATGGGCCTGAGATTACTTACCGCACTTAGGATGAATGCTACCTATCCCTATGTTTTGCCAAGTGTATGGCTTCCCTCCAAACCGGTAATTGACGTGATGGACGCAGGACTTAGAGATAACAATGGGCAGGAAACCACACTACGTTTTTTAAATGTTTTTAAAGATTGGGTCAATCAAAATACACGCGGCGTTTTAATTATACAGATTCGATCAAGGCAAAAGGGAAGTTGGGATGAACCGGTTATAAATGGTGGCATTTCTGAGATCATCACTAATCCATTTACTATGTTACAAACTAACTGGTTCAGGCTACAGGATTATTTTCAGGATGATGAAATCACTTATGCGAAAAGTTTTTTAGACAGCAGCCTTCACCGTGTATCCTTTATGTATTTACCCGAAAAAGAAGAGAGTGGGGCAACACTTAATTTTCACTTAACCGCCAGAGAAAAGAAGGAAGTGCATGCTTCTTTACGCAGGCAAAATAACATGGAAGCATTTGAACAGATAAAAAGAATTTTGCAAAACTAAGGCTGTAAAAGCCTGTAAGCCGATGGTATAATTTCGATAGAAAATTCTTTGACTGTTGGGGCCGGATCACCATCAATGTGTAAAGGGGCAAGCTGTGGGTTTGTTATTTTAATCTTATTTGTTTGAAAATAAAGAAGGTTTTTTTTGCGTGCTCCTTTTTCATTTATATTACCTGTTTTACCCGCCAATATTTGCTTTACAAATGATAATACTACCCGGAATTTATTTGTTTTTTTCAATATCACTATATCAAGTAAACCATCGCAAAGACTTGCCTGTGGCGCTATCTTAAAATTGTTCCCAAACTGATTACTATTAGCAATACAAATTAAAAACGCCTCGACATTAAAATGGGAATCTTCTACTTCTATAGAAAAGAAATACGTTTGGGCAGAAAAGAAATTTTTAAAAGTTTCCTTAGTATACGTTGAAAGTCCCCTTGTTCTTTTTTTAGAAAATTCATGTGCCACCTTAGCGTCAAACCCAAGGCCGCATACATGGCAACTTACCCGGTCGTTTATTAAAAAAGCATCCACATAAGATGCTTTTCCTTTAAAAATAATATCAAATGCTTTATCAAGTGATTTAGGAATTCCGGCTGTTCTTGCCAAACCGTTTCCGGAACCTAAAGGAAGTATGCCAATATTTATTTCAATTTTTAATAATGAAGATATAATCGGGCTCAGGCTGCCATCGCCACCACAAATTACAATATCGGTAATTAACTCTTTTGCAATTTTATCTTTCAGAAATTCATAATTACCATCTGAAGATGTGAACAAAATTTCAAATGCAATATTATTATCTCCACACTTTTTAATGATTTTTTTTTCTAATAGCAATTTGCTCTTAGTTCCTGAAATTGGATTAATAAAAAATAAAATTTTACGGCTCATCAGTTTAAGTACACTTTAGCGAGGTGTTTTATTCTTGAAGGAATCTTCATTTTAGGATTAGAGGGATTCTCTTCCAGCATTAAATTTATTATTTTCTGGGATAGTATTTTTTTACAAATTCCTTTTAAATCAAAAGGGAATATTCCCTGCTGTTGCGGATCTTCTTCAGCAGTATATAAAACTTTTCCTTTGGCCGAAATTAATTCAAGCGTTCTTTTATAGGCTGCAGATATTTTTGATGAATTTACTATTATCAAAAAACTTCCAATATTTTTATAAACACTTTTTTTTATAGTAATAGTTGCAGGCGAATCAACAACCGTTATTTTAGCGGTTTCTTTTCCATTAATTACCGCACTTAAATTATACTGAGCAAAAATATTTCCGTTTAGGGAAAAAATAAGCAAGAATGATATTAAAATACGTGACACCATATAATTTTAATTTAACGCTTTCCACAGCAAATCTTTCAGTTCCAAAAGACCTTGGTTCGTTAAAGAAGAAATAAAAACATAAGGAATTTTTTCAGGCAATTCTTTTTCAATCGCTTCTTTCAATTCTTCATCAAGCATATCACTTTTGCTGATAGCGATTACAAATTTTTTATCCAGCAATTCCGGATTATATTCTTTCAGTTCATTTTGCAGAATTTTAAATTCTCCATAATGATCATTGCTATCTGCAGGTATTACAAAAAGCAAAACGGGATTTCGTTCAATATGCCTTAAAAACCTGTAACCAAGCCCTTTTCCTTCGGCAGCGCCCTCAATAATCCCAGGTAGATCAGCAACACAAAAACTTTTTTGATCGCGGTATTCCACCATGCCAAGTTGAGGGGTTAAGGTGGTAAATGCATAATCAGCAATTTTTGGCTTGGCCGCGGTGATCACAGAAAGTAATGTTGATTTTCCAGCATTGGGAAAACCTACAAGGCCAACATCTGCAAGAACTTTTAATTCCAGGGATACAAACGTTTCTTCGCCCGGTTCTCCTGGCTGCGCATGTTCCGGAGCCTGGTTGGTGGGTGTAGCAAAATGTGAATTACCCTGGCCACCTCTACCTCCTTTCAATAAAATTTTTTCCTGTCCATCTTCGAGTATTTCAACTGTTTTGCCAGAATTCTCAATGGAAGCAATGGTACCTAATGGCACATCAATAATAATGTCTTTTCCGTCGCGGCCTGTACAATTATTCTTGCTTCCATTTTCACCATTATCTGCCAAAATATTTTTAAAATAACGCAAATGTAGAAGTGTCCATAAGTTTTTATTGCCGCGCAAAATGATATGAGCGCCCCTGCCACCATCTCCACCATCGGGCCCACCGAAAGCAGTTAGCTTATTACGCATAAAATGTTTGCTACCTGCGCCGCCATGACCACTTCGGCAAAAAACCTTTATCAGGTCAATAAAATTTGTCTTTTCCATCGGGGTAAAGGTCGCAAAGTTTTTTTTAAGGACTTGTTTTTGTATTCTAACCGAAAAAGATACTCATATCTTTAGCTTTCCCGGCATTATATGGTGATTTTTTCGGGTTCAACTAATAAAAAGTTACAAATATTACCAGGAATGCCAATCTACCCGGGTAAATTCAACAATAGAAATTATTTTTCTGTTTTGGTTTCATTCCACGTTTTATAATCCACATCAATATTTATATTTTCATCCGGCGCTTCTCTTAGCGGCTCACAAATTTTCCATTCCTTTTGCATATCTGCCGCTAATTGCTGATATAGTTTTGTTCCTTCGGTTTTCCATTCAATCATTTCATCGGTAACCTCTTTAACTACTTTTGCAGGGCTACCAACCAACAAACTTCTTTCGGGAATTACCTGATCTGCTTTAATAAAACTTAGCGCGCCTACAATACATTCATCGCCCAGAATTACATTGTCCATAATGACGGCATTCATTCCTATCAAACAATTTTTCCCTATAGTGGCGCCGTGAATGATAGCACCGTGACCTATGTGCGTATTTTCTTTTAATAAAACCGTTGTGCCTGGAAACATGTGTATGGTGCAATTTTCCTGCACATTACAACCGTCTTCAATAATTATTTTACCAAAATCGCCGCGGATAGCCGCGCCCGGACCAACGTATACATTTTTTCCAATAATTACATTACCCGTCACCGCTGCCTGCGGATGAATAAATGAAGATTCATGAACAACCGGAATAAAATTTTTGAATTGGTAAATCATAATAAATTTTAGACAAGTATTTTATTCGTACGAAAACAGGTTCCTTTAAAAAGAGCCACTACATGATCATTTTGATTTGTGATAGTAATTTGATAAAGCCCTGTGGTTTTGCCGTTGTGAATTTCTTTCGCCTCGGCAGTAAGCACATCATCTATATGTACGGGTTTCAAAAAATTAATAGAAGTATCTAAAGCAACCGATAAATTATTTCTATTGTTACAAGCGAAAGCAAATGTGCTGTCGGCAAGAGAAAAAGCGATGCCACCGTGAACAATTCCTAAACCATTGATCATTTCATTTCGCACGGTCATTTTCGTTTTACTGTATCCCGGTTTAACCTCAATAACTTCTATACCAAGCCATTGGCTGAAGAGATCTTTTTCCAGCATATGAGTTACCACCTTTTGAGATAATTCGATATTATTCATCTTTCCTTTTTTTAGTTGTATTATTTTTTGGCTCAACACTAATCGCCCTTAAAATCGGCTTTTCTTTTTTCTAAAAATGCTGAAACGCCTTCGCTGAAATCATTGGTGAGTGCCGCTTTCTGTTGAAGATTATCTTCTGTTTGAAGTTGTTGTTCAAGGTTTTGTTCCAAAGATAAATTCAGCGCCTGTTTTGTAAAAGCCAATCCCTTCGTTGGTAAATCAGCCAGTGTTTCTGCAATTTTTTCCGCTTCAATAAAAAATATTTCGTCAGGAAAATATTTATAGATCATACCAATTCTTTCTGCTTCTTCGGCAGAGATTTTATCGCCAACCATCATTATTGCTGATGCTTTTTGAAAGCCAATTAACCTGGGTAAAAAATAGGTTCCGCCACTATCCGGTATCAACCCTATTTTACTAAAAGCCTGTATAAAAGAAGCGGATTGCGATGCGATTATTATATCACAACATAAGGCAATATTAGCGCCTGCTCCGGCGGCCACACCATTTACTACAGCAATTACCGGTTTATCTAATTTTCTTATTTTTTTAATGATAGGATTATAATGTTCAGAAAGTATTTTTTCCATTCCGGGTCCTTCCGGGTCTGCCACCTCTGCGAGGTCTTGCCCGGCACTAAATGCTTTGCCAGCACCGGTTATGTACACACATCGCACAGAAATATTTGTTTCGCATTCTTCTAATCTTTCCTGCAAAGCAAGCGCCATTTCCCGATTGAAGGCATTGAATTTTTCAGGACGGTTCAATGTAATGAATGCGATGGAATTTTTAATTTCAAAAAGAATAGAAGGCATAAATAAACTGGTTGTATAACAAATCTAATTTTTAAATTCTCACATGGATATATCAATGACATTTAAAATAATCAAAAGGCTCCCTGCAATCATTACATTTATATAATGCTTTACAAGCCGTGGAACCAAATTGGCTGATCAGGCTTGTATTTGTAGAATGACACAATGGACACTCAATAGCCAAATTCTCTAAAAATTCTTTATCGAAAGATTTTGCAACCGGCGGCGCTATTCCATAAGATTTTAATTTTTCTTTTCCTGATTCTGTCATCCAATCGGTTGTCCAGGCGGGAGAAAGTTGCTGTGAAATTATTATGGAAGTGAACCCTTCGCTTATTAATGCCATCCTGATATTCATAGAAATTACATCCATTGCCGGACAGCCGCTGTACGTTGGTGTAATAATAAATTCTATTTTTCCATCATTAATAATTATATCTCTAATTATTCCTAAATCAATAACAGATAATACTGGAATTTCAGGATCAGTAACAGTCTCAAGAATATTCCAAAACTTTTTCAGCGTTTCTTCTTCCGAAGGAGTATTAATAATATTTTTTTTTGTTTCATTCATTTTAAACTGTTTCAACCAAAATTATCAGCCGGAGACCGTCATATAATTAGACTAGACCTTAAAAATTATCAGACGGGGACCGTCAGATAATTTTTTACCATTCGCATCCGGGATAAGTTCTTTGTAAAAATTGCATTTCAGCAAGAATATATCCTAAATGTTCAGTATGAACGCCATTTTTTCCGCCGGTTTGCATCCATATTCCTTCTTTGGAAAAATCAATAGTCGCTTCTGTAAAAACATTTTTTACTTTATTAATCCAATCATTTTTTATATCGCTAATAATCACGCTTATATGCTCTTTGGATAATTCTTTTTCATAATCTGCAGGCTCAAACATTTCTCCGGTAAATGGCCATAGTTCTTCGAGTGATAGTAAAATTCTTTTTTTACTTTCGGCTGTTCCATCGCCCAATCGTATCACCCATTCGCTACTCCATCTTAAATGATAGGTTACTTCTTTCAACGATTTTTCTGCTATCGCAGATAATTGTTTATCTGAAGAATAAATTAATTTCTGATAAAAATAAAATTGCCAGGCACTGAAGAAAAATATTTTAAGAATCGTTTTTCCCCAATCGCCATTTGGTAGTTCTGTTATCAAATGATTTTTAAACTCTCTTGTATCTCTTAAATATGCGAGGTCATCTTCTGTGATATTTTTTACTTCCTCCGTATTGGAATTAGTAATCGTTGCGGCATACTGGTAAAAATTTCTTGATTGCCCAATAAGATCCAATGCAATATTACTGATGGCAATATCCTGCTCAAGCATTGGGCCATAGCCTGTCCATTCACTTAAGCGATGTCCTATTATTAAAGAACTATCGGCTAAATGAATAGTATAATTAAAAAGCGCTTGCTCTTTGGGGTATTTTAAGTTATTTATTTTTTGTGTCATAATGTGCTACATGTATTTTAACTCATCAGGCAGATTGTAAAAAGTAGGATGCCGGTAAATTTTATCATTGGCCGGATCGTAAAGGCTGGCTGCATCATCAGGATTGGAAGAATGAATATTTTTAGATTCTACTACCCAAATACTTACTCCTTCCATTCGGCGGGTATAAACGTCGCGTGCATTTTCAATGGCCATTTGTGCATCAGCGGCATGCAGGCTTCCCACGTGTTTATGATCAAGGCCTTGCTTGCTTCTTATAAAAACTTCCCAAAGTGGTTCTGTTTGATTCATTGCTATGGTTTGTTATAGATTTTTTTTGAGATCACAAATTGGAGCTTCAAAAATTGAATAAATGATTAAACTGTATTTAAAGTCACTTCCGGGGTTGAGGTTTTTTTCTTCTTCGCGTGCGCTAAAGCAGCTTCCCTTACCCAGGCACCATTTGCGTGCGCACTTACTCTTGCCGCCAAACGTTCTTTATTGCATGGTCCGTTTCCTTTAACTACATTCCAAAATTCATCCCAGTTGATTTCGCCAAAATCATAATGATTTTTTTCTTCATTCCATTTTAAATCAGGATCAGGAATAGTGATGCCGAGAATATCTGCCTGGTCTTTACAGATATCAACAAATTTTTGGCGCAGTTCATCATTGGTAAATCTTTTTATGTTCCATTTCATGCTTTGTGCTGTATGTGGCGATGCATCATCATTAGGACCAAACATCATCAAACTGGGCCACCACCACCTATTGAGCGCATCCTGTGCCATAGCTTTTTGCTCTTCAGTACCGCGGCAAAGAGTAAGTAAAATTTCATAACCCTGCCGCTGATGAAAACTTTCTTCTTTACAAATACGTACCATGGCCCTTGCATAAGGCCCATACGATGCACGGCATAATGGAACCTGGTTCATTATCGCAGCGCCATCTACCAGCCAGCCGATAGCGCCAATATCTGCCCAGGTTAAAGTAGGATAATTGAATATGGAAGAATATTTTGCACGGCCACTCAGTAATTGATCTATCATTTCTTCGCGTGTTATGTCCATGGTTTCCGCGGCAGAATATAAATACAACCCATGCCCGGATTCATCCTGAACTTTTGCAAGCAAGGTTGCTTTTCTTCTTAATGAGGGTGCACGTGTAATCCAGTTTGCCTCGGGAAGCATTCCTACAATTTCGCTATGCGCATGCTGGCTTATTTGCCTTATTAAGGTTTTACGATATTCATCGGGCATCCAGTCCTTGGGTTCGATTCTTATTTCCTGTTTTATTTTATCGTCAAAAATCTTTAATAATTCACCAACTACCATATTCTGAAATTTTACATTCAAAGTTACTGATTACAAAAATGGAAAAAGAACCGTTAACCGTTAAATATAAACCGGAATAAAAGTATTTTTTTAAAGAAAAAAATATGGTTCCTTTTCTATTGAGTTGTGTTCTTATTGAATAACTGCCTTCACATCGTTCAATAGAAAATCTTTAGCCGAATGGCTGCGGGATGGTAGCGGATATCCTTTTTTTAGAGGTTTTGTAGCCAGGCTAAAAAAGATAGGAGTGAACAGCCCGGATTATCGTTGAACAGAGGACTAAAGATGAAAGCCCCAAAACTTATTTATTGAGAATTTAAGTTACATCATAATCAACCACCACATTTTTGCTGCGCGGATGCGATTGACAGGTAAGAATAAAACCGGCTTTCACTTCACTTGGTTCAAGCCCGTAATTGGTTTCCATTTCAACTTCTCCTTCCAGGAGTTTTGCTTTACAGGTGCAACATACGCCGCCCTTGCAGGCAAAGGGAACGTCTGCACCCTCTGCTAGTGCGGCATCCAAAATAGTATTGCTGTTATAATCAAGCATAAAATCAATACTTCGTCCATCTAATTTTACGGTTATTTTACTTCCTTCTTCTTTCTCTTCTTTTACTGCTGTATATATTTGCGTATGCTGCCGTGTGGGAGTTGTGAATAATTCAAAATGAATTTTCTCAGGATCAATTCCTGAGTTTTGTAAAAAATCTTTTACTGTAAATATCATTTGTTCCGGCCCACAGATAAAAAATTCATCAACAGAATTCAGGCGGATTAATTTGGAAAGTTGATGGCATTTATCCAAATCTATTCTTCCATAATTAAAAACTGAATCAGTTTTTTCCCTGCTCAAAATATGATAGATTCTGAATCTTTCAAGGTGCTTATCTTTTAACGCTTCGAGTTCTTCTTTAAAAATGATTGAGGACACATTTTTGTTGCCATAGATAAGCGTGACGTTACTTTGTACTTCAGTATTCAAAATCGTTTTTATAATTGAAATTACCGGGGTAATGCCACTGCCTGCAGCAAAAAAGACATACTCATTTTTATTGCTTGCTTTTATTTCAGTATAAAAAGTACCTGTTGGAGGCAACACTTCGAGTACATCACCCTTTTTTAATTTTTCGTTGGCGAAAGAAGAAAAAACCCCGTTGTTCACTTTTTTCACAGCAATCCTTAATTCATTTTCTAAAGGGCTGGTGCAGATAGAATAGGATCTTCTGATTTCATCCAAAGCGGTTTTTATCGTCACATTTTGACCCGGAATAAATTGAAATTCATTTTGAAGTTCCGAGGGAATATCAAATGCAATTGAAACACAATCAGGAGTTTCATGTTTTATGTCTTTAACTGTAAGTCTATGAAAATGTATTGCCAAGGAAATTTAAGATTTAAGAATTTGCAATTCGCAACAAGCAATGGTTTAAAATAATATTGATAAAATTAATGATCAAAGATAAATCATCAAAAGGCTTCAAATTAAACGTTTTTTGGATTTTAAGGTGTCTTTGATTTTTACAACCCTCTTATGAATTTCTTTTCAAAAAAAGTTGGCAGAATGACTAATTTTGCTGCGCAAACTCTTATATATGCAATTGCAATCGGTAGATATTGTGGAGAACATTTCTCCTGAAGATTTTAAAAATAATTATTACAATACACAAAAGCCTTTGGTAATTACCGGTCTTGCCAAAGAATGGCCGGCTTATAAAAAATGGAACTGGGATTATTTTAAAAAAATAGTTGGGGATAAAAAAGTAGGGCTTTATAACAATATTAAAAGTGATGCCTATACACCAATCAATACGGCAGATGATTATAAAACTTTTGGTGAATATGTAGATATGATAAAGGAAGGCCCTGCTGCCTGGAGAATTTTTCTTTTTAATATTTTTGATCATGCACCGCAGCTTATTGAGGATTTTACCTGGCCTGAACATTTGATGAAAGGCTTCGTAAAAAAATATCCCATGCTTTTTACAGGGGGCAAAACTTCAATTACCCACATGCACTTTGATATTGACCTTTCTCATATTTTGCACACCCAGTTTGCAGGTCGCAAAAGAATCCTTTTATTTCGCTATGAAGAACAACATAAGCTATATCGTAAACCTTTTGAGGTATTAAGCCTCGCCGATTTTTCCAATTACAGTGAAAATGCGGGAAATCCCGATTATGAAAAATTTCCGGCCTTGAAACATGCCATTGGTTATGATTTAATTTTAAACCCGGGAGAGACACTTTTTATGCCCGCCGGATATTGGCACCACATGGAATATATTGACAGCGGATTCGCCATGAGCCTTCGTGCGCTTCAAGGATCCCTATCCGGAAAAGCAAAAGGAGTGTGGAATTTATTTGGAATGAGAAGCATAGATACGGTAATGAAAAAAACCACTCCAAAATGGTGGTATAATTATAAAATTAAAAAAATTAATGAGCTTGCCGCCAGGGAATTAGAAAAAATTTCAAATTAAATACCCAAAAAATTGTTTTTATAATAAATTTATTATTACTTTAGCAGTCCGTCCTATTTTTCCTTTTCCTATCTTTTAAAAACCATACACAAACCAATAGCCATTTTAAGTGTAATTAAGGTTTTATTATTATAATATATTAATTTATCCTCTATCTTTTTATTTTTTCTCAAGAGAAATTTAAATTTTTCTTGTGGTTTCAGAGGTAAGCAAGGCCGGTGATTTTTATCACTGGCCGTTTTTTTGGCTCATAGCCGACGGCACAAAAATTTATAGCAGAGGGCAGATAAATGATATTTTTGATTTATGGCATTTCAAAATTTTACTCCGGATCAATCTCTTCCAAAAATAAAACAATACTGTGCCTACCAGGAAAGATGCCATGCAGAAGTAAGAGATAAATTATATTCATTTGGTTTAAACAAAAAAGAAATTGATGAAATAATTTCTATTTTAATAACCGAAAATTATCTGAATGAGGAGCGGTTTGCCATTCATTATGCCGGCGGTAAATTCAGAATGAAATATTGGGGGAAAAATAAAATAAAGCAAGCGCTGAAATACAAACAGGTAAGTGATTATTGCATTAAAAAAGCATTAAAAGAAATTGATAATAAAGAATATGAAAAGACTTTTCAGAAACTGGCTGAACAAAAATTGAAAACGCTTAAAAGTGAAAAAAATATTTTTACTAAAAAAAGAAAGTTACAGGATTTTTTATTGCAGAAAGGGTTTGAGAGTGAGTTGATAAGGGAAGTGGTAAATACGATTTAGAATTCCAGAAACCCTTTTTTATTAAAATGCCCGCGAAACCTCAAAACAAATCCGATAACTTTATCATTCAGTAAAAAACTATGCCGACTCTTACTATAACACTTATTCAGCCCAATCTTTTTTGGGAAGATAAAAAAGCAAATCTCAATATATTTTTAAAGAAAAACTTAATTTATTTCATCTTGCGTTTAAGATAATCGAAGTTGCCGGTTTTCAATTGTTACGTTGAAATGAATATCTGCTTTCAATGCTTTAAAAACTTTAAGAACAGTATCAATTGTTGCGCTGTTAGCGCTGCTTTCTAATTTAGAAATCTGTGCCTTTTGAACACCTACAAGTTTTCCTAATTGCTCCTGTGTCAATTTTCGTTCCTCCCTTGCTTTTTTTATCATGTGGCTTAACACTTCCATGTTAAGTTCATATTCGTAATCATCCCGGTTTTTTGTTCCGGGTTTACCAATATATTTATCCTTCATTTCAGCTAATGAATAAGATTTTATTGCTGTCTTTGCCATCGTATTATTTTTTAGGTTTGCTTTCAAAATATTTTGTTCTGATGTTAATTGCTCTTTCAATTTCATTTGCCGGAACCTTGTCAACTTTTTTAATAAAGCCATGTGTTGCGAAAACAAAAGTCTGGTTCTCATTTGACTTATCCCAAAAAGCAAGTAAGCGAATTTGTTTTCCAGCAAAAAAGATTCTGAATTCCCAAATGTCTTTTTGTAATTTTTTAAAAAGCTTTGGGTCATTCGTTTGTTCGGCAAGATCGATATTATAGAAAATCTTTCTTGCAGCCTTAGGATCTAGGTTTGCTATAAATTTATCGGTTTCTTCTAAAAATCTAGTTTGAAAATGTCGCAATTAAAATGTTTCCACAAAGATAATTAAGGTTTCCAAATGTAGAAACTTTATTTTGGGAAATGTTTTATTCTTCCTCCAATCCAATAACTTTACATCATGCCGACTCTTACTATAACACTTATTCAGCCCAATCTTTTTTGGGAAGATAAAAAAGCCAATCTTGAATTGCTTCAAAAGAAAATTGAAAGTATTTCTGAGAAAACTGAGGTGGTCATTCTGCCGGAAATGTTTAGTACAGGATTCAGCATGAGGCCGGAAATATTTGCTGAAACTATGAATGGAGAAACTATGCAATGGATGAAAAGAATTTCGTCTGAAAGAAAAATAATTATTACCGGAAGCATTATTATTGAAGAAAATGGCAACTATTTTAACCGCTTAATATGGATGTTGCCAAATGGTGAATTGGGATTTTATGATAAAAGGCATTTGTTTGCTTTTGGTGATGAACATGCCCATTATAAAGCAGGAAATAAAAAATTAATTGCTTCTGTAAAAGGGTGGAAAATTAATCTGCAGGTTTGTTATGATCTTCGTTTTCCGGTTTGGGCAAGGCAGGCTCCGGGGGATTTGGAAAACAAATATGACCTTCTTATTTACGTAGCGAATTGGCCGGAAAAGAGAAGCACTGCATGGAAGGCTTTGTTGCAGGCAAGAGCCATCGAAAATCAATGTTATGTAGCGGGAGTGAACAGGGTGGGGGAAGATGGAAATAAAATTTATTACAGCGGCGATAGTATGGTTGTTGACCCTTTGGGAGAAATTATTTATCAAAAAAATAAAGAAGAAGATATTTTTACATATACCTTATATAAAGAAAAAGTGGAAGAAACGAGAAACCATTTTCCTTTTTGGAAAGATGCCGATTTATTTATTATTAATGAATAACTTTTATATCATTTCTTCTCTTCAATCATTTTTTTCACAACTTCTATTTTGGTATCCACTCCCTTCAAAATATCTCTCCAGTTTGGACCAATATAAACATCCGGAATTACGCCTGTTCCTTTTGTGCCAATGTGTTGATATTGTACTAACCGGAAAAAAGGAAGGCGCACTTTTAATTTTGTTTCAGGCAAAGTGATATTAGGAATCATAATTCCGGAATTTCCATACCAGCCGCCACCGGTATCTTCACCGGCCAATGTTATTTTAGGCTGCCCTTTTACAGTATTACAAAATAAAGCAGACGCGGAAAAAGTTAATCCGTTTGTAAGTACATAGACATTCCCTTTAAAATGATTTTTGCGTTTAGGATTGAACGTATGTCGTTCCCAATAACCGAAATGATATTTACCATCTTTCTTTTTGTGAGTCACAAATAGCAACCCAATGTTATTCAATAATCCGGAAGAAATATATCTTGTATAGGGATGTAAATTTTTGCTGATAGAATACGCACTGTCCGCAACTTTGAAAGGAGTATTGCGCAAAAATTTGGTAAGGAGTACCGATTTATTAATATCACCTCCTCCATTTGCCCTCAAATCAATTACTAAATTCTCTATATTTTTTTTGCGGAGATTACGAAATGATTTTCTGAAAAAATGATATAAATGCCCTTTAGAGAAACCATTCACTGTCATTATTGCATACAAAGAATCGTATTCAAGCGAGCGTATATTTTCCAACTTTTGCCGGCGCGTCATTTTTTTCTCTTCATGTTTCCGCTCCATTGTAATTTTTTTCACCGTATCTCTTGAAGGTGCATAATAGGGAATTGAAGCATTTTTTTCCACGCCATTACTATCTGTATAAGTGAGATAATATGTTTTATACAAGCCAAAAATATTGCGGTGAAAATAAGGAAAGCTGGTGCTTAACCTGATGTAGTTTACATTTTCGGCATAGCCATCTTCTACCATATAATCAAACATACGGTTTATAATATCGGCACTTTTTATTCCATTAATCGAGGTGATAAAATCCCCGTTTTTTATTACAGAATCATTTCGGTTAAGGTTACCCGTTACCATCATAGTATCATTCCATACTTTTAAATAAAGTGGGAAAGAAGGAATGTGCTTGTTCTTTATAAATTTGTTCCACCCTTTACTCATACTAAAACTCGTGTGGCCGCAATGAATTGCAGAAGTAAGCGGCGCCAGTATTTTCCATCCAAATTGCAGTTCCGTCATTGAATCGGCAATTGCCTGGTACCCTTCATTAAAAATAGTATCCATGCTGTCTTTGGGCGTGTACCAATAGAGGGAAGGATGTTTTTTTTCAAGAATATTGCGTAGTAAAGAATAATCCTGTTGTAATTCTTCTTTAGAATATTTTTTATTGGGATTATAATTTTTAGATACAGAGCAGGAAAAAAAAAGGGGTACAATAAACAAAAAAGGTAAACGCCTCATGATTTAAAAAAATCTGTATAAATTTTGTAAGCAATATTAATGCATAAAAATATATTAATCACTTTAACGCATTCCATCCCTGTGCAGTAAGTGGGTATTTGTTTCCCCCTTTGGTAATTATAATGGAGCCAGCTTCTTTTTCAGTAATATGGCCTACAATACTTATTTGCCCGTTCTCCGCAATTTTTTCGTAACCTTTTTGGTCGATGGTAAAAAGTAATTCATAATCTTCTCCGCCGCTAAGTGCGCAAGCGGTTGGGTCAAGTTCAAGTTTGTACGCAAACTGCCGGGAAAGTTCGCTCACAGGAATTTTTTCTTCATACAATACACAGCCTACATCACTTTGTTTACAAATGTGCAAAATTTCACTGCTTAATCCATCACTGATATCAATCATTGAGGTTGGCATTAATTCTTCCGAAGAAAAAAATTCAATAATATCCTTTCTTGCTTCGGGTTTTAAAATTCTTCCTATTATATAATCCTGGTTTTCCAAATCGGGCTGTACGCCTTTTGTTTCAAGAAAAATTTTCTTTTCTCTTTCCAATAAAGTTAGACCCAAAAAAGCGCCCCCAAGATCTCCGCTTACACAAATAAGGTCCCCGTTTTTAGCCCCGCTCCTGGTCACAAACTTTCCCGGAGCTACTTCTCCTATTGCTGTTACACAAATAATAAATCCTTTTTGCGAGGAATTGGTATCGCCACCTACAAGGTCCACATTATATTTCTCGCAGGCAGCGTAAACCCCTTCATAAAATTCATCCAACGCCTCTACACTGAAGCGATTGCTAAAAGCAATGCTCACTGTAATTTGGGCAGGAGTCGCATTCATGGCATAAATATCACTGAGGTTTACAATTACACTCTTGTATCCTAAATGCTTTAGAGGAGTATACATCAAATCAAAATGTATTCCTTCAACCAACATATCAGTTGTTACCACTATTTGCTTTCCAAAATGATCCAATACCGCGGCATCATCACCAACACTTAAAACTGTCGAGGCGTTTTTTATTTCATTATTTTTCGTAAGATGGTCTATTAGTCCAAACTCGCCGAGGGAAGAAACTTCTGTTCGTATTTCAGTGTTCATTTTATTAGTTTAATCAATACAAATATACTTTGCTATTCTTTGTACAAAAATGATGCGATGTATCAAATAATCTGATGAAGATCGATATTCAGCCATAATAAATCACTTATTGACTGACTCTGTCATTCACCCATTCCACCAGCTCCTCATGTATTTTTCCATTGGTAGCAATAATGCCAAACTGGTAAGGAGAATATTTTTCTCCTTTCAGATTCGTTACTTTTCCACCGGCTTCTTCTACGATTAAAAACCCTGCTGCACTGTCCCATGCATATAATTGATGTTCATAAAATCCATCAAATCTTCCGGCGGCAACCCAACAAAGATCAATGGCCGCACTACCCAGTCTGCGCACTGGAATACCCTTTTTAATCAATCTTGAAAAAACCTCTAACGGGCCGTTTGGCTGATCTAAATAAGTATAAGGAAATCCTGTTACCAGGCAACTTGTTAATACTTCTGTTTTATTGCTTACTGATATTTTTTCATCATTCAGCGTGGCGCCTTTACCTTTTTCTGCAAAAAAGAATTCATTTATTATTGGATTATAAACAGCCCCCATAAGCATTTCACCATTATATTCGAGGCCAATACTCACACAACAAATAGGAATACCATTAGCAAAATTTACGGTGCCATCTATTGGATCTATAATCCATTTATATTCGCTTTCAGAAACTTTTTCATCGCTTTCTTCACTTACAATCCCATGATCGGGAAAAGCGGTTTTTATTACCTCGCGAATAGCTTTGTCGGCTGCATGATCAGCCTCAGTAACCAAATTATTGATGCCTTCTTTATTGCTGATAATAAATTTGCCATTGAAAAATCGTTTTAGTTCTGCTGCCCCTGCATTAGTAGCTTCAATTAGAGTTTGTTTATACATATTGCAAAGGTTCATTAAAATTTATTAAATTGTTTAATTGCTAAATTGTTTTTTACTACTTTCCACAATTATATTTCGAAACTAATTACCAAAAATTATCAGTGCGCGGGATAAATTGAATTAGCCGGATTACTAAATAACCAATTAACGACTTAACTTATTAATCAATTGAACCTCTCCATCATCATAATAAATTATAACGTTAAGTACTTTTTGGAACAATGCCTTCTTTCTGTAAACAAAGCGATGAAAAATATAGAAGGTGAAATAATTGTGATTGATAATAATTCGACCGATGATAGTTATGTTTTTTTTCAAAATAAATTTCAAGAGGTAAATTTTGTATGGAATAAAACCAATGCAGGTTTCGCCAAAGCAAATAACCAGGCATTAAAAATAGCTTCCGGTGAATACATTTTATTTTTAAACCCTGATACTATTATTCCCGAGGATTGTTTTGAAAAATGTATTTCGTTTATTCAATCAAAAAAAAATAACTGCGCCATCGGAATAAAAATGCTTGATGGGGCCGGAAGATTTTTGAAAGAAAGCAAAAGAGCTTTTCCTTCCCCGATGACTTCGCTTTATAAACTTTCAGGGTTTGCCAGATTTTTTCCACATTCAAAAATATTTGCAAAATACCATCTTGGTTATTTGAGCGAAAATGAAAATCACGAAGTAGATGTACTGGCTGGCGCTTTTATGATGATTCCCAAAAAGATACTGGATGTTGTAGGCGGTTTTGATGAAGAATTTTTTATGTATGGCGAAGATGTGGATCTAAGTTTTCGCATACAGGAAGCCGGCTTTAAAAATTATTATTTTGCAGAAAGTAGTATTATCCATTTTAAAGGAGAAAGTACTAAAAAGGGGAGCCTTAATTATGTAAAAATGTTTTACAAAGCCATGAGTGTTTTTGTAAAAAAACATTATGGAAGTACCAAAGCCGGCTTATTTAATTTTTTTATACAGTCAGCCATTTTTCTGCGTGCAGGCCTGTCTGTTATTTCCCGTTTTTTAAAATGGATAGGCCTTCCGGTTATTGATGCAGTAACGATCTTAATTAGTTTTTGGATCGTAAAAATTTTTTGGAGTTCTTTCATAAAACAGGAAATAAACTATTCTCCCAATATGCTCATTATTGCATTCCCTGTTTTCACTTTCATTTTTTTAGTCGCTTCTTATTTTGCCGGTTTATATGATAACGGTTTTCAACAATCAAGATTAAATAAATCAACATTAATCGCCATTCTTGTTATTCTTTCTGTGTATTCTCTTTTACCGGAAAACCTTCGTTTTTCAAGAGGAATTTTATTGTTTGGTTCATTAATGGCTTTCCTGTTAATAACAGTTGTACGCACTCTGTTACTGAAATGGAAAATCATTGAAAGTGCCGCGGAAAGGGATGAAATCAATCAAACAGTTATTGCCGGAACACAGGAAGAGTTTAATGAAGTAAATAATTTTCTTGAAAAATCAGGGAAAAAAGAAAGGGTGTTGGGAAGAATTGAAACTAACGGGACTAAAGATCCGTCTGCAATCGGAATATTTAATGATCTTCCTGAAATTTTGAATTTATACTCTGTAAAAGAAATTATTTTTTGCCAGGGGAATCTTTCTTTCAAAACAATTATTGAAACGGTTCCAAAAATTCCCCACCAGGTACGAATAAAATATTTTGCGGCAGGAAGCCACACAATCATGGGAAGTGATGATAAAGATCTTTCAGGAGAATTTATTACAGAAGATGAAAATTACCTTTTGTCCAACGCGGTTTATCGCCGTTCAAAAAATCTTTTTGATTTAATATTATCCTTAACTTTTTTAATACTATTTCCTTTTCTTTTTTTTATAAAGAAAAGGCCTTTTCTTTTTTTCAAAAATATATTTACTGTTTTATTAAGAAAAAAAACATGGGTAGGTTATGCATTTGATGAAAAAGATTTACCGGAATTATTGCCCGGAATTATTACCACAACAGGATTGACACATTCTCTAAACTCACTTCCTGTGGAAAGTCTTTTAATGACTGATAAATTATATGCAAAACATTATCATGTGCTTCATGATCTTAAATTAATTTGGAATAATTACCGTTTTCTTTCCTGATTGCCGGGTTACCAATTTTATGTTTGTTGCTTGTTATGTGCTCATTTGCTAAATGATTAAAAATATCATTAGCATTTAAAAGGCTAATTAGCACTTTGGATAATTATTTCCGAAATTGCACCCTGAATATAAAATAATTAATGAATGGCTTATAATAGTTACCGTCCCTCTCAATCATCAACTCCGGTGGTTTTGAATCTTATTATCATTAATGCTATCGTTTTTGTAGCACAATTAGTTTTTGATAAAACGGGAGGCCAAACTGCCTGGCTTACTAATAAACTGGCATTATATTCTTATGATACCGGGCTTTTTAAACCTTATCAGTTAATAACTCACATGTTTGCCCATGGCGGCTTTTTTCACATTCTTTTCAATATGTATGCGTTGTGGTTATTTGGTGCTGTATTAGAAAAAACCTGGGGGCCAAAAAGATTTTTAATCTTTTATCTTGTCTGTGGCCTGGCCGCTGGTATTACTGAAATGTTTTTAGTACCCCAGGGAGCTGCTATAGGGGCTTCCGGAGCTGTAATGGGCTTACTTGCGGCTTTTGCTTATACTTTTCCAAATGTCCAGTTTTATATTTTACCTATCCCTTTTCCTATAAAAGCCAAATACCTGGCAATGATTTACGCGGCTATTGATATTTTTGGTCAATTTTCCGGCTATGGTGGTAATATTGCCCATTTTGCCCATCTCGGAGGATTGGCAACTGGTTTAATTTTGGCTATAATCTGGAGTAAAACAGACAAAAGAGCCAGATATTAAATTTTTTCTTATCTCTCAATAACTGCAGGTAATTTGGTAATTTTACAGTAGTATATTTTTAATCATTTTATATGGGAGAATCAGAAAGATATATGGATAGGCGTATAAAAAAAATTTCTCTTGGCGATGATAATAATGCCCTGATGGCTCTTGTTGCTATCAATGCTATTATATTTATTTCGTTCGGGCTCATCCAGGTTATTTATTACATATCACAGTCATCAACTTCTGCATTTCAATATGAAATATTAAGATGGTTTATTTTGCCTGCTAAATTATCAACGCTGGTAAGAACCCCGTGGACAGCCATTACCTATATGTTTGTTCATACCGGTATTATTTACACATTCATCAATATGATCTGGCTTTGGGCTTTTGGTTCTATTCTTCAGGACATGTCAGGAAATAAAAAAATAATTCCAATTTATTTATATGGAGGTTTAGCGGGTGCCCTGTTTTTTATAGTGACCAATTATGCTATTCCTCAATTACGGTCACAAATCGAATACTCCAGTATGTTGGGTGGCAATGCTTCTATAATGGCGGTAGCGGTGGCTGCAACAGCGCTTACACCAGATTACCGTTTATTCAAAATGCTTAATGGAGGTATTCCTTTATGGATACTCACGGTTCTTTATATTATCATTGATGTTGCGGGTAACAACGGTACCGCGCATCAACTTGCTCATTTAGGTGGCGGGCTTATTGGCTTTTTATTCATTGTTAGTTTACGCAAAGGTTACGACTGGGGCAAATGGATGAATGATCTTTATTTTTGGTTTATTAATCTGTTTAATCCTGAGAAAAAAACTTTGCCCCCTCCTAACAAAATAAAGGAAAAGATTTTTTATAACGCCGGTACACAAAAACCTTTTCAAAAAAGGCCTGTAATTACCCAGGAACGCATTGATGAAATCCTTGATAAAATAAACCAAAAAGGATTTCAGCATTTATCCGAAGACGAAAAAAATATTTTAAAGAAAGCCCGTGAAACGGATTTTTAATTATTTATTTACAAAATTCAATTCATCGTAAAACGGATTGCCGTAAATGGAAAAGCCTTATCTGCGCAGGTTCACAAAAAGAATATTTATTATTTCAAATATTGTTATTGCAATATTATTCCTGGCAGGCGCCAATGTAAAATATTTCAATCCGGAAAGTTGGTGGTTCTTAAGTTTGTTCACCCTCGCCCTGCCATACCTGTTACTTTTATTGGTGCTATTTTTTTTATTTTGGTTGTTAATAAAACCCATTTTGAGCATTATATCTCTCCTTGTATTAATCGTTTCTTTTCATGCTGTCAAAAATATTTTTCCTTTAAATTTTTCCCCTAAATTTTCTTTGGTAAAACAAAAAGGAAACATACGTATTATGAGCTGGAATGTGGAACTATTCAACATACTTCATCACAAAGACCATCCTGAAATAAAACAGGAAATGCTTGACCTCATCAATAAATATGACCCGGATATAGCCTGTTTCCAGGAAGTAGTAGCAAGTGAAAATAAAAAAGGAATCAATTATTTTCCCGCTATGCGAAATTCTTTGCACTTTAAAGATTATTTATACTCTTATCAGTTAAAAGATGATTTTGACCAATATCACCATTATGGAATTATTGTTTTTTCAAAATTCCCCATATTAAGAAAACAGACGATCGTTAATAATCCAAACAATTATAATTCTACTTTTCAATTTATAGACGTGCTGGTGGGCACTGATACCTTGCGAATATTTAATGTTCATTTACAATCATTAAAATTTTCTAAAGAAAATTTAATCTACCTGGATAGTGGAAACATAACTACCAATCCAAATATTACAGAATCAAAAAACATTATCTCGAAAATTAAAATGGGCGTTATCAAAAGAGCTTCGCAGGCTTTTTTTATAAAAGATGAAATGAATCATAGCCCTTACCCGGTAATTGTATGCGGCGATTATAATGATGTACCTGTATCATATGCCTATGAAACCATTGGCGCCGGGCTTCAAAACGCATTTGTAAAAAAAGGCTCCGGTATTTCGCGAACATTCAGTTCCATTTCTCCTACACTACGAATCGATAATATTTTTGCTGATAAAAAATTTACGATCACACAATTTATCCGGGTAAAGAAATTACTTAGCGATCATTTTCCTATTATTGCTGACATGAAATTAGAGCCCGATCACAATTAAATCTTTAAAATAAAAGTGTATTGTAAAAGGAGGAATATCTTTGAGTAGTCTAATTTTGCTTCTCACCATCTGAAAATGATTTTTAAATTAATAAAGTTTTATGGCGCTTAAAGTATATAATTCGCTCACCAAACAAAAAGAAGAGTTTGTCCCTATAAATCCACCGTATATTGGCATGTATGTTTGTGGTCCTACCGTAAGCGGAGAAAGTCATCTTGGGCATGCGAGGCCATATATTACTTTTGATGTAGTTTACCGATACCTGCTCTATCTTGGTTATCATGTACGCTATGTCCGCAACATCACCGATGCCGGGCATTTTGAAGAAGAAGGCCGGGAGGCGGAAGACAAGATTTCAAAAAAAGCTTTATTGGAAAAAGTAGAGCCCATGGAATTGGTACAAAAATATACCAACTTGTTTCATTGGGCTTTTAAACAATTAAATGCGCTTGACCCGGCTATAGAGCCAACCGCTACCGGGCATATTGTAGAACAAATAGGAATGATTGAACAATTAATTGATGCCGGGTATGCCTATGAAGTAAATGGTTCTGTTTATTTTGATGTAAAAAAATATGCCGCCACTCACAATTATGGTCAATTAAGCGGCCGCAAAATAGATGATCTTTTAGAAACCACACGCGAATTGGAAGGGCAGGAGGAGAAAAGAAATAAAGCAGATTTTGCCTTATGGAAATCGGCTCCACCCAAACACATTATGCGATGGAAAAGCCCTTGGGGCGAAGGTTTTCCGGGCTGGCATATAGAATGTTCCGCAATGGCTACAAAATATTTAGGGGCAAGGTTTGATATTCACGGAGGCGGAATGGACCTTATGTTTCCGCACCACGAAAGTGAGATAGCACAAAGTACTATTTGCAATCATACTTCTCCTGCAAAATACTGGATGCACAATAATATGATAACAGTGAATGGAAAAAAAATGGGTAAGAGTTATAAAAACCAAATCACACTTACTCAAATGTTTAGTGGCGATCATCCTTTACTTTCCCAGGGTTTTTCTCCAATGGTAATCCGGTTTTTTATTTTACAAACTCATTACCGTAGCACGCTCGATTTTAGTAGCGAAGCACTCATTGCCGCGGAAAAAGGATTAAAAAGATTGTGGGAAACTTATGAAGTATTAAAAAAGTTACCAGTTGGCAAAGAGCAGTTAGCTTCAGACAGGGAACTGGATGAAAAAATAAATAAACTCATTGATGAGTTTGGAGAATTTATAAATGATGATTTCAATACTGCAAAAGTGCTTGCTAATATGTTTGAAATTGTACCCATTATTAATTCTTTAAAAGATGGACTGATTCAGCCGGATGCAATTTCTGCGATTACCCTTAATCGTATGAAAGAATCCTTCGCTATTTACCTTGAAAAAATTTTGGGTTTAAAAGACAGTTCAGAAAACACAGAGCAGTTTAATGGAATAATAGAACTGCTGGTAGAAATCCGCAAAGAAGCCAAGTCAAAAAAAGATTTTTTTACTTCTGATAAAATAAGAAAACAATTGGCTGAATTAGGAATTGAAATGAAAGATGAAAAAGATGGGAAGATTAGCTGGAGCAGAATATAAAAAATATTAAATGAAACACATTGCTCATTTATCAAAAGATAAAAAACTAAAGGCATTAATTGATGCTCAACCAGCCCGCGCTTTAGAAATAAGGGATAAAGTTTTTCTGCGTTTATGCGCGTCCATTTTAAGCCAACAACTAAGTACAAAAGTTGCCAGTGTATTATACAAACGCTTCCTGGATCTTTATGGAGGCAAAGAACCAACTGCTAAAAAGATTTTAGAGACTCCTGCTGAAGTTTTTCGAAGTATTGGTTTTTCAAATGCAAAAGCATCTTATGTGCACAATGTTTGCCTTTTTTTTATTGAAAATAAAATCACAGATAAGGCTTTGTATAAAATGAGTAATGAAGAAATTATCGATTTACTTACTCAAATAAAAGGAGTAGGCAAATGGACGGTTGAAATGATCTTAATGTTTACGCTGGGTAGAGAAGATGTTTTTGCTTTTGATGACCTTGGGTTAAAACAAAGTGTGATCAAACTTTACAAAATAAAAGAAGCCGATAAAAAATTATTGCAGAAAAAAATGGAAATCATTTCTTTAAAATGGAGCCCTTATCGCACTTACGCCTGCAGGTATTTATGGGATTGGAAAGATGGGGTATAAATTTATTTTCTTTTTATCAAAGGGTTGTTCAATCCATTAATAACGTTATCCACTACCACAAAATGCGGAAGTTTGGAAAAAAATTGGGTAAGCGTTTTACATCCGTAAGTCCGCACATCAAAGCTTGGATCCAGCTTCCTTAAATTAATTCCTAATGTAGAAATATAAGCTTCATTACTTTCATTAATACTCATGTCATAAGCTTTATTAATGAGTTTAGTATTTACTACCGTTTTTTCTTTTTGTTTTTTTACAGCCTCTTTTTTTTCCGTTACTTCCACTTTTGGTTCAAGATTTTCCACATAGGTAAAGATTTCGCAGGATTTTACAAAAGCGTTAGGCGTTTTTTGTTCGCCGATTCCCATTACAAAAATTCCCGCTTCTCTTATACGTTTTGCAAGTCCGGTATAATCACTATCGCTGGAAACAATACAGAAACCATCTACTAAATCGGCATGTAAAATATCCATCGCATCTATGATTAATGCGCTATCCGTAGAATTTTTTCCTGTGGTATAAGAAAATTTTTGAATGGGGTTAAATGCCATTTCATTGAGCAGGCTTTTCCAGTGATTCATGTGCTGTGTGGTCCAGTCGCCATATACTCTTCTTATGGTAACCTTTCCGTATTTGGAGGCTTCTTCCAAAACCAGATCCATTATTTTTGACTGTGCATTATCGCCATCTACAAGCAATGCTATTTTTTGATTTTTAATATCCATATTTATTTTTATTGATACGAAATTAAGATTTATCGCTCACAAAGAATTTTTAGCGGGTTAAGAAGAATCTATTTTTGAATACGGTAACTTATAAAACGGAACTATAATAGGTGAAAAACTTAAAGATTGAAAGCTTTTTGCAATGGATTTTTTCTTTGATTCTACTTCAAACCAAAATTAAATTTCGTCTATAAAATATATAGTTTTACTTTCTTCCTCTCTTCTGGGTCGGGGGCTGTTTTTATTTGCCCGAATCTTTTATCTTTGGCAACAAACATTTTTTATGAAGTTTATCGTTTCCTCTACGCAATTACTAAAACATCTGCAACAGATAAGTGGCGTTATCAATGCCAATACTGTTTTGCCAATTCTTGAAGATTTTCTTTTTGAGATTGAAAAAAACAAATTAACCATCGTAGCTACCGACCTGGAAACGGTAATGAAAATTAATATGGATATAGAAGCGAAAGACAGTGGCAAAGTATGTATTCCCGGAAAAATTTTGTTAGACTCTCTTAAAAATATTCCCGAGCAACCACTCACTTTTAATATTGATAAAAATTATGGCGTAGAAATTACCAGCGATAACGGTAAGTATAAAGTGATGGGCGAAAACCCTGATAATTTTCCAAAAGAACCCATTGCCGATACGGCCAATTCTTTTACCATGCCCTCTTCTGCATTGGTTACCGCTATCAATAAATGTCTTTTTGCAGTAAGTAATGACGACCTGAGGCCCGCCATGACAGGAGTTTTCTTTGAACTTTCCCCAAAGGGAATTACCTGTGTTGCCACCGATGCGCATCGTTTGGTACGGTTTTCAAGGCTGGATGTAAGTTGCCCGGAAAGCCATACATTTATTGTACCTAAAAAGCCTCTGAATTTATTAAAAAATGTTTTACCTAATACTGATGAAGAATTGAATGTTTCCTACAACAAAAATCATCTGTTTGTAAATCATGGTGGCACAGAGATGGTCTGCCGCCTTATTGATGCAAGATTTCCGGATTATAAAGTGGTGATCCCTACAGATAACCCTTACAAATTAACGGTAAACAAAAATGATTTTCAAAATGCTTTACGCCGCGTAAGTGTTTTCAGTAATAAGAGCACCAACCAGGTAGCGTTAACCATTACCGGCAGTGAGCTTCAACTTGCCGCGCAAGATGTGGATTTTAGTTTTGAAGGTAATGAACGTATGGCCTGCCAATACGATGGAGAAGATCTGCAAATAGCTTTTAATGCTAAATTTTTAATTGAAATGTTAAGCGCAGCAGAAACTGCAGAAGTGGTTATTGAATTAAGCACGCCCACAAAAGCAGGAATTATTAAACCAACAGATAAAGAAGAAAATGAAGAATTATTAATGTTGGTAATGCCGTTGATGTTGAATAATTAATACTTCCATGTATTCATAAATTTTATTTTTGACAATTAACTAAAAGCAATTCATTTTAGAATTGCTTTTCGCTTTTTACCCCAAACAATTTTCGTAGTTTTAAAGGAGTATTTTCTTTGATTTACATTATTCATCTGGTACAATGGATCTGGTAACAATACGAACTTTTCAAAATTATTTCTCCGCTCATATTTCCTTAACCAAATTAAGGAATGAGGGTATTGAATGTTATTTGAAAGATGAATTTACAGTAACGATTGATCCCTTTTTATCAAATGCGGTTGGTGGTATTAAACTGGTTGTCAAAAAAAAGGATGAACAGGAAGCGGTTGAGCTGCTTCGGCTTTTTGATGAAGAATACAGGAGCAGCGCTGTATGCCCAAAATGCGGAAGTAATTCCATAGAACTTGTTCCTAAAAGAACTACGGCCAATATGGTGACCGCGATTCTAAGTTGGTTATTCGGTGATTATGCTATTTCTGCAGAAAATATTTATCAATGCAGTTCATGTAAATTTGAAAGTTCAACTTTGCCTGAAAATTATCATCATAATCCTTTGGCTTATGAAGCTGAAGATTTAAATTAAAAAATTTGATCGAAAATTAATTAATGAAAACTATTGCACTTATCCCTGCGCGTTATGCTGCCACCCGGTTCCCTGCAAAACTAATGCAGGTGCTTGGTGACAAAACCGTCATCAGGCATACTTATGAAAACACCGTGGCTACTTTATTATTTGATGAAGTGATAGTAGTTACCGACAGTGAAATTATTTTTAATGAAATTGTTCAAAACGGCGGCTACGCTATTATGAGCAGGCAGGAACACGAAAGCGGCAGCGACCGGATTGCAGAAGCTGCCGCAGGTATTGATGTAGATATAATAGTGAATGTGCAAGGTGATGAACCTTTTGTAAAAAAAGAATTGCTTCAAAATTTATTGATTGTTTTTAAAAATGATTCACGGCAAAAAGTAGAAGTAGCTTCCCTTATGTACCAAATAACTGATGAAGAATCGATAGCCAATCCCAATCACGTAAAGGTGGTAGTGGACAATGATAGCAACGCTTTGTTATTTTCACGCAGTGTGATCCCTTTTCACCGGGATAAAAATATAAGCCCCGTTTATTATAAACACATCGGAATATATGCTTTTAGAAAAAATGCTTTAATGAATTTTACGCAATGGAAAGTTTCGCCGCTTGAAGCAATTGAAAAACTGGAGCAGCTTCGTTACCTCGAAAATGGTGTTAAAATTAAAATGGTAATTACTGACGAAAGTCCTGTATCTATTGATTCTCCTGAAGATCTGGAAAATGCGAAAAAATTATTATAATATTTTTAATGGGTTCCTTCTATAATTTATCGCTTATATTTATCTTACCTGGAGGAAGCCTTTTAACTAAGAAATTTATTACCCAAAATTTTTAACCTTAAAATTTTTAACCTATAATGATATTCTTGCCAGGAAAAACCTTTTTGATTAGTTTATGTTTTACATCCCTTTTATTTTCATGTAACGAAAAAGATAAATTAGCGATTGAAAAATCGGCTTCAGCTTTTGATATTAAACAAGGCGAGGCCTCAATCAGGCAAAGCAATCAAAATTTTATGAAAGCCTTTAAGACACAGGATTCTGTAGCGGTTTCTAATAATTATACCACCGATGCCAAGGCCTTGGTTGCCAATATGCCCGCGGTGGAAGGACGAGATAATATTAAACATTTTATTTCGCAGGCAATGAATAAAGGCATAAGAGATTTTGATCTCCATACCATTAAAATCTGGGGCGATAGCAGCATACTTGCAGAAGAAGGTACTTATAAATTTTATGACAGCCTGGGAAAACAACTTGACAAAGGAAAGTATATTGTTCTTTGGAAAATAGAAGCGGGTAACTGGAAAATGTATCGTGATATATGGACAAGTGATGAGCCGCCAGCCACTTTGTTGCCTGAGAAAAAATTGGCCCCTAAAAAGTAGTTTTCAATATTTTCAAACCTGATTGTATTTCTATTTATAACCTGAAACAAAAATTTTTTATATGAAAAACAAAAGGTACTTATCCATTATCAGGCCTTTTGAAATCAAAGCTACCAAAAAGGTATTGCAGGTAAATCCGACTATTGCCCCAACTAGGAAAGAACCGGAAAAAACCATCATTTCTGTGTATGATTATACTGCTGAAGAAGTAAACATTGAACAGTTAAATAAAGTGGAAGATTGTTATAAGTTTGTGATAACACCCAATGTGAGTTGGATCAATTTAGATGGTTTAAAAAAAGCAGATGTAGAAAATATTTGTAATCATTTTGGAATTCATCCGCTGATCCAGGAAGATATTTTAAGTTCGGGCCAACGGCCGAAAATGGATGACTTAAATCACCTGCTTTTTGGTTTATTAAACATGTTATATTTTAATGCAGAAACTAGTTCGGTGGAAAGTGAACAGGTAAGTATTGTGCTTGGGCCCAATTTTGTTATCAGTTTCCAGGAAGACGCTTCCAGAGATGTTTTTAATCCTTTAAGAGAAAAAATAAAAGTTGCGGGTAGTAAATTAAGAATAAGCGGTTCTGATTATTTGTTCTATTCTTTAATAGATATTCTTGTTGATAATTATTTTTTAATCATGGAAAAATTGGGTGAAAAGATTGAAGATCTGGAAGAAGATATAACCCACCACCCGGATACACGCACGCTTGCGAAAATTAATATGCTGCGAAAAGAAATGATTGTTTTAAAAAGAAGTATCTCCCCGGTACGTGAATTGATCAACGGCATTTTACGCAGCGAAAGCACCCTGATAGAAGATAAAACAGAAAAATATTTTAAAGACGTGTATGATCATATTGTTCAGGCAAATGAACTGGCCGAAAACTATCGGGATATGATGATCAACCTGCAGGACCTTTACCTAAGCAATGTAAATTTAAAAATGAATGAAGTGATGAAGGTAATGGCTGTTGTTACTTGCCTTTTGGCGCCCGCCACCGTTATTGGCGGTATTTTCGGAATGAACTTCAATAAAATACCATGGCTGCACAATCCATATGGATTTTTTATTGCCGTAGGATTAATGCTTATTATTCCTGTATGGATGATATGGATGTTTAAAAAAAGAGGGTGGTTTTAAATCCCCCGAAGGGGCGACTTTTAAACTTTCTGGTTTGTCAGACCTGGATGGTGAAACAATTATTTTTGTTTATAAATAGGCACCGTGCTGCAAGGTTCTCCATACATAATACTTTTTGCTACCGGGCGCAAAATTTTTGTAACTTCTACAAAAGCAATTTCAGGAATCTTTTTATCTCCGCAACCTTTAACTACAACTCTTTTTCCTTCAAACTCTTTAGGATCTAATTTCCATAAATTTTTTAAAAATAAAATATTAAAAAGTTGTTCTTCATTTCCAAAAACAATTTCTTTTGCAAAAGGCTCAACGTAAGTGGTGGCAAGCATATAAGCCCAAAGAGGGATTATTGCATCTGTAGAACAGGTGATGGCTACATTTTTATCCTGGTAAATATTCCAGTCTATATTTTTTAAAGCTTCCCGGTAATCTTTTTCTTTTAAGATAAGCTCCATAAATAAATAATGCTTTAAATCAAAAACCACCGTTTCTCCTTCCGGATAAAATTTTGCCAAATCAAGTGTGAGCAAGGCGCTTTGTGCTACTTTATTTATAATGCTGTTTTCCATATTTTTTTTATTCCGGTAAAGTTATACAGATTATGCCAGCAAATAGTCCAATGCCTTTTTCTATCGGCATAATACCATATATCCTTGATTAATGACACTGATTTTTTATGATTTTCAATTTTCATTTCAATAAAAAAGCCATCATGAAGATGGCCATTTTATTGAAATATTTTATGAAAATTTATTAAAAGAATTTACTCCTGTCATCTTTAATGTTCGCTATTTTCTTTAAAGCGTTAAAGGATTGACCGAGAGCAGATTGAATACTGCTACTAAGTTCTGCCGATATTTGCTGACTCTGCATTTCTGGAGAAAGCGGGGCTTTAGCGGTTATGCTGTTTATTTTAATTACAAATACTCCGGTATTTCCTGGTATTGGCGGTGATACTTTTGTCTGAAAATCTTTATCGAATGCCGCTCCGGCTATTTTGGGTTCGTTGCCTACACCATTTATTATTTGTGCCTGAAAAGTAAGAGTAGAATCCTCTCCTGTATTTAAAACCTGTAAATTATAGGCTGCTGCTGCTGCTGCAAGTGTAGAAGGATTATTCAATTTCTTTTTTATTTCATCCGCTTTTTTCATATTTCTGATAATAGACTCAACTAAAGGCCTGGCGGTATTTACATCAGGTATGCCCTCTTTTACTTTATGGTCTACTATTGCTACAATAAAATCATCTTTAACAGAAAATGGTTCAGAAACTGCTCCTTCTTTTGCTTCAAACGCCCATTTTATTATTGGCCTTGCATCCTGCATACCACCTAATTGAAAATCATTTTCTTTCACCACATTGGGAACTGAAATTTTATTCAACCCGTTTTTGGCAATATACTCATTAAAAGATTTTTCATCTTTTGTATTACCTGAAAGCTTTATTGCTGCCGAATTAGCCGCATTAATGGTTTCATCGCTTGGTGCAATTTCTTTTGCCATGTACGCCACTTTATAGGAAGGTTGAATATCTTTTTTATCCAAAATTTCAATATAATGCCATCCAAATTGTGTTTTTACTACTTTTTTAGTTTCTCCTTTATCATTCAATAAAAAATCACCAAATTCTTTTGCAAAACCATCACCTTCTATTGTTAACAGATCAAATGTCATTACTCCATTATCCTTTTTTGCAGCTTCATCAGTTGAATATTTTGCCTCCAAAGAATCAAAATTAGCACCACCTTTAATCGCTACTTCTATGCTATCTGCAATTCTATGCGCAGTGCTGTCATCCATTATTGGTTGCTGTGTTTGAGGATTTACGGTACCTAATAAAATGTGCCGGCATTTAATAGTATCGGGCAAATTTTTAGTAGATATTTTTTTTGCAAGTACATAATTTTTACCATCTAAATAAGGGCCAAAAACTCCACCATCTGGTAAATCAATGATTGCTTGTGCATTCGGCATTTGCATTCTAGATTTTGGCGTATAAGCATCAAAAAAGGGAATTACTGAAGAATTTCTTCCCAGGAAGAACTTTGCATTTGAATCCGCAGCAAATTGTGGCTTTAGATCTTCCAGAGATTGTTCTATACGCGCGCTGTCTTTTGCATTGGCTGCCGCGCTAAAAGCTACATAGGAAATCATACGGCCTGCTTCCTGCTTATATTTTTCTTTGTTTTTATCAAGATAATTTTCAATATCATTATCACTAACCTTTACTGCACTGTCGCTGATTACAGTATAAGGTACAGCCACATAAGAAATCTGAGCAAAATTATTTTTTTCTTCACTCTGTTCTTTTGAAAGCCATTTTGGTTGATAAATACTTCCGGAGATCATAGAAGTATATTTAGTATACAAACTATTTAAACGCATTGGATCTATCACCTGGGAAATAATAGCATTTCTTTGTTCTGTATTTTTATTTTTCTTGGTCTCTGCCCACCATTGTTGCGCTTGTTCTATATCATATTGGCCTGTTTGCTTATTAGTGAATGCCTGTTTTAATTGTTGTGGCGCATCATCACTAAACATTATGGAACTCATTTCTTTAGGAGTAAAAGTCAATCCTAATTTTGTAAACTGATCTTCTACTATTCTTTCAGCTACCAACTGGTCCCAAACTGATTGCATAATTTGATTGCGTTGCTCATTTCCGCTATTTGGATATTGTTGTTCCATGTCTTTTACCTTGTCATTAAACTCGTTGAGTTCAATATCATCTCCATTTACTGCTCCTAGAATAGAAGTATTTCCGCCTCCGAATAACTTCTTAGTTCCACTCATGGAATCCATTAATATAAATCCAATAAGGCTTATTGCAATTATTGCAATTATTATTACAGCCCCTTTCTCACGTATAGTCTGAATGATTGACATATTGTTTAATCTCTTAAATTTAAAATAAGGCGGCAAAAATAGTGTAAAATAGAATAGGAACAAACTGTGGATAACCTATTCAAATTAGCTTTGGCAGGCTTTTGTATTAATTCCTTTTTTTTATTTTTTGTTTTGGTAAAATAAGTTCAAAATACTTTTCAACAATACACTGTGTAAAAATTGTTTTTTGTGTGGGTAAACCCGCCTTTTAGAAAAAGATTATCTTAATAATTAATAATAACTCTGTCGCTTTTGAAGAGATTTAATTTATTTTGAAAAGTAGCAACAACTTCTCCTTTCTCCATTCACAATTTTTATAAAAAAATGTTACCTATTTTTATCAACCCTATTTTTTATTAACAGATGTTGGAAACATTGATTTTTATGAGGCGATATGTTAAATAACAGATGTTAAGTAAATGTGGATACATGTGGAAAAGAAGGATTTTTTAAATTTGCATCAAAAGAAAAATGTGATCTATCCACAAATTAACACTCCTAATAGTAATAGGACTTTAAATAAATAATGTATTAATACTAAATACTATGGCAGATATTAACATTGAAACAGCGCGGCTCAATTTAGAAAAAAAAGGTTTCCTTGATTTGGATATTGATGTTAACTTAGACCTCTTCGCAGAAATTGAACGTTTAAAAAAAGAAAAAAATGCCATCATACTTGCACACTATTACCAGGAACCGGATATTCAGGATGTCGCCGACTTTATCGGTGATAGCCTTGGCCTCGCTCAAAAAGCACAGTCCACCAATGCTGATATAATTGTTTTTGCCGGAGTTCATTTTATGGCTGAAACAGCTAAAATTTTAAATCCTCACAAAAAGGTTTTATTACCAGATTTAAATGCAGGATGTTCACTTGCTGATTCTGCCCCGGCTCATCTTTTTAAACAGTTCAAAGATAAATATCCGGATCATATTGTGATAACCTACATCAATTGTTCTGCAGAAATAAAAGCACTAAGTGATATTATTTGTACTTCTTCAAATGCCGAGGCTATCATCGAGAGTTTGCCAAAAGAACAGAAAATTATATTTGCTCCTGATAAAAATTTGGGCGCTTATCTTATTAAAAAAACGGGAAGGGATATGGTTCTTTGGAATGGCGCTTGTATTGTGCATGAAATTTTTAGTCTGGAAAAAATTACCAAACTTAAAATAAGGCATCCAAAAGCAAAAGTGATTGCCCATCCTGAATGCGAGGAACCAATATTACGAGTTGCTGATTTTATAGGTAGTACAAGTTCTCTTTTAAAGTATACTTTTGAAAATCCGGCAACAGAATTTATTGTCGCAACGGAATCAGGTATCATTCATCAAATGCAGATTCAATCCCCATTAAAAACATTTATTCCTGCACCACCGGATAATATGTGCGCCTGTAATGATTGTCCTTATATGAAACTAAATACACTGGAAAAATTGTATTTATGTATGCAATATGAAGAGCCGGAAATTATTATGGATGAGCAATTACGCATTGCTTCAAAGAAACCAATTGAGAGAATGTTGGAAATAAGCCATCGATTTGGTTTATAAATTTTTTTAGAATAAAAAAGCCCGCAATATATGCAGGCTTTTAAAATATTTTTTATAAAAAAATTATTAAGCAACAATTCCTTCCGCAATTTTAGCTCTTATTTTTCCTTCCAACTCATTTGCTAATTCAGGATTATCAATCAATAATTGTTTTACTGATTCGCGACCTTGTCCAAGTTTGGTAGTATCGTAACTAAACCAGCTTCCGCTTTTTTGAATAATTCCCATATCTACGCCCATATCAATTATTTCTCCAACTTTTGAAATTCCACTACCAAAGATGATATCGAATTCTGCTACTCTAAAAGGAGGTGCCATTTTATTTTTTACAACTTTTACTTTTACACGGTTTCCTATTGCTTCATCACCATCTTTTATTTGTGCCATTCTTCGTATATCAAGTCTTACAGAAGAATAAAATTTTAAAGCATTACCGCCGGTAGTTGTTTCAGGGTTTCCAAACATAACTCCTATTTTATCGCGTAGCTGATTAATAAAAATACAACAGCAATTTGTTTTGCTTATTGTAGCTGTTAGTTTTCTCATTGCCTGGCTCATTAACCTGGCTTGTAATCCCATTTTACTGTCACCCATTTCGCCTTCCAGTTCTCCTTTTGGAACAAGGGCTGCTACTGAATCTATAACTACTACATCCAGTGCACCAGAAAGTATTAGTCTGTCGGCAATTTCCAAACCTTGTTCACCGTAATCTGGCTGACTTATTAAAAGGTTGTCTACATCTACTCCTAATTTTCTGGCATAAGTGCTGTCAAAAGCATGTTCAGCATCAATAATGGCACACATGCCACCCTTCTTTTGTGCTTCTGCTATTACATGAATGGCCAGGGTTGTTTTTCCTGAGGATTCTGGTCCATAAATCTCAACTACCCTGCCTTTTGGTAATCCACCAATTCCTAAAGCAACATCTAATCCTATAGAGCCGGAAGAAATTACTTCATGAGGTTCCTGTGAACGCTCATTCATCATCATTACACTTCCTTTTCCAAAATCTTTATCTATTTTATCAATAGTAAGTTTGAGCGCTTTTAATTTTTCAGAATTTTTATCTGTATTGGCCATAATGTTTTAATTAAAAAATTTTTATAAACTGTAAAGTTATTGGTTGAGCAAATATAGAAATTAATAATTATTAACACTAATTTATTTAGTATTTTAGTGTTAAAATATTTAGTTAATATAAATAAGGTGTTTTTGAAGCTTGAAAATAAAAATAAAATAGGAGTTTTAGAAGTTTTATCTTCTTTTGCATTTTTCCCGAGAAGATATTTATTTTTCCCGAGCTCTTATATTTAGTGATAATAGGGCAAGGCTCTTACTATTCTAGAATGCGGATTGAAAATTAACTAACCTTTGTACAGCTTCATACAGAGTACTTTCTTTTTTTGCAAAACAAAACCTTAAAACTTTATTGTCTTTCCCGTTTTTATAGAAAGCAGAAGTAGGAATAGCTGCTACACCTGCATCGCGTGTTAATTTCTTTGCGAAGTCAATTTCATTTTCGTTACTGATGTCAGCATAATTATATAGTTGAAAATAACTTCCATGTGATGGTATAGGTTTAAATTTGGTTTGTTCCATTAGTGTTTTAAAATAATCTCTTTTTTTTTGCAAAAAATTACCAAGATGCAGGTATTCATTATGATTTTGTAAAAATCGTGCGATGGCATACTGCATGGGAGAATGGCAGCTAAAGCAATTGTATTGATGAATTTTTAAAAATTCGTTCATTAATAAATCAGGCGCAATGCAATATCCTATTTTCCATCCGGTGCAATTATAAACTTTTCCAAATGAAAAAGTTACAAAACTCCGAGCTAAAAGATCAGGATACTTTAAAATACTTTCATGTGGAAGGCCGTCGAAAATAATATGTTCATATACTTCATCACTCAAAATAAAAATGCCCGTATCTGATACAATACTTCTTAATTGTTCTATATCTTTTTTATCGAGTACGCTTCCTGTGGGGTTGTGTGGCGAATTCAACATGATCATTTTGGTCCTTGAGGTTATTTTTTCTTTAACCTTATTCCAGTCGATTTTATAATCAGGGTATGAGAGAGATATTAAAACCGGAATAGCGCCGTTAATTTCAATATTTGGAATATAACTATCATAGGCCGGTTCAAAAACGATTACTTCATCACCTTTATTTAATAAAGTTGTAAGTGCTGTATATATCGCATAAGTGGCACCTGGAGTAATGCAAATTTGTGTAGCCGGGTTAATATTAGTTTTATATAGAAAAGAAATTTTTTCTGCAATAGCTTCTCTTAATTCAATTAAGCCATTTTTATGTACATATTGATTGTGCCCATCTTTCATGGCTTTATTTACCAGGCCGATCAGGTTTTCATTCATTTCAAAATCAGGAAAACCTTGTCCGAGGTTTATAGCTTTATGTTGTAAAGCCAACACGCTCATTACGGTAAAAATTGTTTCGCCTATGTTAGGTAATTTGCTTTGTAAGATTGGTGTAGTCAAAATATTCCGGTTTAAGTAAGTGAGCCGAAATGATATAAACGTTTTAAAAAAGGATGCTTTATTTTTATTTGGAAATTTTTATTTGCATAAACAACAATGTAAGAGGGTTTAAAAATATTTCTTTTAGTTAGAAAGGAATTAAATGGATAGTTATAGGTATTTGTCGCCTTTATTTCTTTTTATTTCTGATAAATATTCTTTTATGTGCTGCTCT
Organism: Hanamia sp.; assembly: GCA_036565505.1. Taxonomy (GTDB): domain Bacteria; phylum Bacteroidota; class Bacteroidia; order Chitinophagales; family Chitinophagaceae; genus Ginsengibacter. The sequence continues at coordinate 1,851 of DATCMY010000179.1, read as the reverse complement.
TTATCTTTTTTGCAGACCAATAAAGCATCAAGGGTATCTACAACGATGAAATCTTCTAATCCCTGTAATAAAATTAATTTATCTCCCTTAGAATGAACAACATTTTTAGAAGAATCGAAAAGAATCACATTATTTCCTGCAACAGCATTTTCGTTGTAGTCTTTTTCCAGGTTTTCGTAAGCACTGCCCCAGGTTCCCAGGTCGCTCCATCCAAAAGAAGAAGGTATCACATATACATTATCCGCTTTTTCTAAAATGCCATAATCAATAGAAATATTTTCGCACAGCGGATATATAAGATCAATTGCTTCTTTTTCTTTTACTGTATTCATCGCATTTTTGGCCCCATCAAAAACTTCATGTATTTCAGGGAGGTATTTTTCAAAGGCAGCAATAATACTTTTTGTTTGCCACACGAATATGCCTGCATTCCATAAAAAATCTCCACTTGCCAAGAAGGTTTTAGCTAATTCCAAATCTGGTTTTTCCGTAAATGTTTTTACTTTATAAATATTATCACTTACCGCATGTTCTTCATATTGTATATATCCATAACCAGTGTTGGGTTGAAAAGGTTTTATACCTAAAGTTAGCAGTGCATTATTTTTTTCTGTGAATTCAAGCGCTTCCAGGCTCACTTTTATAAATGAAGTATCATCCATAATAAGATGGTCTGCCGGGGCGCAAATCAAATTACTTTTAGGGTTAAGCCGCTGCAATTTGTAGGAGATATAAGCAATACAGGGTGCGGTATTTTTGCGCGAAGGTTCGCAAACAATGTTTTCAGGATTTAACTGAGGCAATTGCTTGGCAACAATTTCTTTGTATTGATATGCGGTAACTACATAAATATTTTCGAGTGGAATAAATTGAGCAAAGCGGTCGCAGGTTGATTGAATTAATGTTTTCCCAACATTTAATATATCAAGAAACTGCTTAGGATAGTCAATACGGCTTATAGGCCAGAATCTGCTTCCTATACCCCCGGCCATAATGGCAACGTAATTATTTTTATTCATTTTAAAGAAGATTATATGATTCCTTCACGCACAAGATCATGCAAATGTATAATACCTGCATATCGTTTGTTTTGAATCACTATTAATTGTGTAATATTTTTTTTCCGCATCAGATCTAAAGCACTTACAGCAAGTTCATCACTATTTATTGTTTTTGGATCAATAGTCATAATATCTTTTGCTTTAACTCCTGCATGATAAAGATCCTTTTCAAGCATTCTTCTAAGGTCTCCATCTGTAATGATCCCTAATAAATTTTCTTCATGATCTAAAACAGCGGTAACGCCTAGACGCTTTTTAGTAATTTCGATGATCACATCCTTTAATGAGCTTTCAGCATGTACCAGAGGTTTTTCATTATTGATATAAAGATCTTTTACATGCAGGTATAATTTTTTTCCGAGTGTGCCTCCCGGATGAAATTTAGCAAAATCCTCAGAACTAAAACCTCGTTTATTCATTAAGCAAACGGTAAGGGCGTCACCCATTACTATTTGAGCAGTGGTGCTGCTGGTAGGCGCAAGATTATTAGGACAAGCTTCTTCAGAAACTGTAGTGTTTAGAACAAGGTCTGCAGATTTTACCAAATAACTTTGCATATTGCCACAGAGAGCAATAAGGGGGTTTTTAAAATTTTTAATAAGCGGAACAAGAACTTTTATTTCCGGGCTATCTCCACTTTTGCTAATAACCATTACAATATCATTTTGCTGAACCATTCCTATATCTCCATGAATTGCATCTGCAGCATGTAAAAAAAGAGAAGGAGTCCCGGTACTATTCAGCGAGGCAACTATTTTCTGTGCTACAATTGCGCTTTTACCGATACCGC
>DATCMY010000178.1:0-4687 GCA_036565505.1 Hanamia sp. | reverse complement strand
AGGCGAGGGATGGGTAGGGGTTGGTAACGCAAGATTTTAATAAATCCCCTGATTATTAATGGAAATGCGGGAGTTAACTGATATTTTAATTTTTTAATGGAATTTCGCTAATATCGAAAATGCCTGCGAAATTCGGGATATTCTCAGATTATTCATTAAATTCGAAATTCCTTTCGAAAACAAAACATGAAACAATGAAAAAAAATTTCTTTACGCTTGCCGCTTTATTATTTCTTTCCTGCTTAAATTTTTCCGCAAATGCTTATTTAAGATTACCTGATTTGCTTTCGGATAATATGGTAATGCAGCAACAATCAAAAATTAATTTTCACGGTTGGGCAGAACCCGGGAAGAAAATCAATGTGATTGCAAGCTGGAACGGTGATACTTTAAAAGCTGTTACCAATTCAGATGCTGCCTGGTCGGTAGATATGCAAACACCTAAAGCCGGTGGCCCTTATCAAATTACCATCATAGGAGATTCTACCATCACCATTCATAATGTATTGATCGGTGAAGTGTGGCTATGTTCGGGCCAGTCAAATATGGAGTTTAGTGCCGATTGGCATTTTAATAATTACCAGGAAGAAATCAATAACGCTCAACATCCGGAAATCCGCTTTTTCCATATTCAGAAAATTACCGCTCCTTATCCGCAACAGGAAGTAAGTGGTAAATGGGAAGTGTGTACGCCGCAGAGTATGCATACATTAAGTGCTGCCGGTTATTTTTTTGGAAGAACGCTTAATGAACAATTGCATCAACCGGTAGGGTTGATAGAATCTTGCTGGGGCGGCACTCCTGTAGAAACATGGATGCCAGGCGAAATTTTCAACCATAATGAAACACTGGCTGTTTCCGCAACTACGTTAAAGCCTGCTTCATGGTGGCCCGTAAAGCCAGCCCTTGCTTATAACGCCATGATTGCTCCTGTCACCAATTTTACTATTGCAGGAACTATCTGGTACCAGGGTGAATCAAATACATCAAATGCTTCCACTTATGAAGAAGCATTTAGCGCCATGATACATTCATGGCGGGAGCATTGGCAAAAGGATCTACCTTTTTATTTTGTGCAGATAGCTCCTTATAAATATGGTAATAATTATGGTGGGGCTTTGGTGAGGGAAGCGCAGTTACAGACTTATCGACATGTGCCGAATACAGGCATGGTGGTAATAACAGATATTACCGGCGATACCAGTGACATTCATCCTAAAGACAAACAGGATGTAGGTAAGCGGCTTGCAGCCTGGGCGCTGGCCAAAACTTATGGCAAGGAAGGTATTCAATATTCAGGGCCACTTTACCGGTCTATGGAAATTAATGGCAATAAGGCTGTTATTCAATTTGACTTTGCAGCAGATGGCCTTGTGAAAAAGGGCGATCAACTTAGTGATTTTGTAATTGCCGGAGAGGATCATCATTTTGTGCCGGCCATTGCTAAAATAAAGGATAGCACTATTATTGTGTATAGTTCCCAGGTGCCTCATCCCGTAGCTGTTCGTATGGGTTTTACCAATACGGCCATTCCAAATTTATTTAATAAAGCCGGTTTACCTGCGTCTCCTTTCAGGACAGATGTTTGGGAGGAAAAATAAGGATTCCGTTTATAGCGAATAGGTGATAGAGAGGATACCTTTTTTCGCAGGCAGAAAATAAGAGGTATTTAAAAGATAAAGGGTTAAAATATTTTTTAAAAATAATAATATCATTATAATTTTTTTTATTGCAGATCAATCTTGTTCTTTACAATTCTTTAAACACTTATACCTATTTCATGAAAAAATCAGCGATCATCTTTTTACTTTTAATTTGCTTTATGAAAAACATTGAGGCGCAGCAAACAATACCCTTATATGAAGGCAAAGTCCCCAATAGCCTTCCATACGCTACAAAAGAAGAGTGGGAGCCTCAGGATAATGGCGATACTATCGTTCATTTTATTTCGCATCCAACACTTTCAGTTTTTTTGCCAGATAAATCAAAAGCCAATGGCGCTGCGGTGATCATTTGCCCCGGAGGCGGTTACTGGGTTGCTTCTATTGTGAAAGAAGGGTACGCAGTTGCCAGAAAATTTAATGAGATGGGCATAGCTGCTTTTGTTTTAAAGTACCGTATTCCTAATGATTCTGCGATGGTTGATAAAACGATTGCACCATTGCAGGATGCGCAACGGGCTATTCAATTGGTGCGCATGAATGCGAAGGAATGGAATATTGATACCAACAAAGTTGGCATCATGGGTTTCTCTGCAGGCGGCCATGTGGCATCTACCGCAGCCACTCATTTTGAAAAAAGCTATATTGATAATGCACAGAAAATAAATCTTCGCCCGGATTTTGCACTTTTAATTTACCCTGTGATATCCTTCACTGATGCTATTGCGCATATTGGTTCAAGAGATAAGCTCATTGGAAAAAATCCATCCAAAGCCTTGATAGATTTGTATTCCAATGAACTACAGGTAACGGCACAATCACCTCCAACATTCCTTGTACAGGCAAGTGATGATAAAACAGTACCGGTAATGAATAGTATAGCTTATTACGAAGCCTTGATTAAATATAAAATACCTGTAGAAATGCATTTATACAAAAGTGGCAGACATGGTTTTGGTATGCACAATCCCACTACAAAAGATGATTGGATGAATAGTTGTAAAAACTGGATGCAGGGCATGGGCTTGCTTAGTCAATAAATGAATACCTGAAGGAAACTGAAAGTATTTCGTTTGTTCTTAACTGTTATGGTATCATTTTTTGATTTAAAATTTTAGAATTATCCAACCAAATGAAAAGAAAGATTTTAACAGGCATTCTGTCTTTTCTTTTATTGGCAGGTTGTATCAATGGAGAAAAACAAAATAATAATACCGGTTATACTATTAAAGGTTCTATAAAGGGATTTCCGACAGGAAGGGTAAAACTCATTTCTTATAATATAGATGATCAAACTTCAAAAATCATTGATAGTGCCAATATCACCAACGGAACTTTTGAATTGAAAGGAAAAATTGGCGAACCGCAAATAATGACTGTGAACCTGGAACCCGGCAACTGGTCATTCAAATTATTCATAGAAGATACCGGTTTGACTGTTACGACAGATATTTCCGGAGCATTGCATTATGATTTTTCTAAGGAAGGCGGTGAAACATTTTCCATCATAAAAAGCTATTCCGAAACAGGTTCTCAAAATTTTAATGATTGGAAGAAATACCTGGATGATCCGGGACAAAAACAATATGATGCTGTATTTACGGACTTGAATAAAAAAATAGAGGCAGCAAAAACCAATAGTGAGCAAGATAAATTAAGAGACCAGGTAGATTCTGTAAAAAAGCTGCTTACTAAATGGCAGGAGCAACTGGTTGTTAATTTTATAACTCAACATCCTTCTTCCGTTGCCGGTGCATATATATTCAGAGATTTGTATAATTATGATCCGGATATGCCGGTAAGCGACATGGAAAGTGTGATCAACAAGTTTAACGGTAAAGCGAAATCTTCTGAATATTATAAAAGCCTGGCAACTATATTAGCGAAACGTAAATCGCTGCTGCCCGGTGGTGTAGCTCCCGATTTCACCCTGATGAAAAGGGACAGTTCAAAATTTACATTATCATCCACAAGAGGCAATTATGTATTGGTAGATTTTTGGGCAAGTTGGTGCCACCCCTGCATCCAGGCCATTCCGCATTGGAAAGAAGTGTATCTGAAATGTCATAACAAGGGTTTTGAAATTGTAGGTGTTGCTGATGACAGCCGTTGGAACGATTGGATTAAAGCGCTTGACCGTGGAAAAATGCCCTGGCTTCAGGTAGTGGATGAATTTCCTGGAAAAGATATGCCTGCAAAGGTGGTCTCTCTTTATAGGAACTCTTATATTCCATTTTATGTATTGCTTGATAAAGAAGGTAGAATAATATCGTTTACCGGGGATGAAAATAAAATTGATGCCAAATTGAAAGAAATATTTGGAAGTTAATAAAATCGGAAGGAATAAAGATGTTTAAAAAAAGAGAGGCATGAGGATAATAAATGAAAAGCATTCATGTGAAAATATTTTTTTGTAAAAATACATTTTTAGGTACTTGGAGGTCATAGAATCGCTGTACGGATATTAATTTAAAATGACAATTTAATGACCTTTTGTAAAACCGGATCAAGGGCCTCAGGCTGTTAAATAAATACATGAAAATTTCCTATTTTTAAAAAGATTTTGTTCAATCCTTTTCAGTAAAATATTATTCTTTACCTTATTTTCATCATCGAAATTCTCAGCAAAACCTTTAAGCATGTATCTTTCGGAGATTCCGGGTGCAAAGACTTTCTAACCAAAAGGAAAGGTAAAAAGTATAGATTAATCTATGAGATTTATAGGTATTGAATTGTGGGAAAGGACCAAAAAAATTGATTTTAATTTAGTAAAAAAAAGAAAACAGGAAAGAATTTTCAGAAGAACAGGTTGCAAAAATCAACGTTGGAAATAATGTTTTGGTAACACAAATAAAAGTATAAAATTTAAAAAAATTTTGTTGCTTTGCATCCCAAAACTGATATATGAAACTTATAAAAATTATTTCAGCCTTCATCATTTTACTCTTTTTGCAGGCAAGTGCATTTGCACAGGAAACTACCTCGGAAATCCAGGGTACTATTACAGATCAAAGTGGCAATGGTAT
>DATCMY010000177.1:0-3250 GCA_036565505.1 Hanamia sp. | reverse complement strand
TTTTTGTTGAGATTGGTAAACGCCGTTGGCGAATTTGCCGATGCTCGGGTAGCGTTTACGGTAACTTCTTCAGTTAGGGTGTTGCTATGCGTTAAGGTAAGATCAATCTGGCTGTTTGCCGATACGATGATGTTTTTTTGTTCGGATTTGTAGCCTAAATAGGTAACCGTTAGCGTGTAGTTGCCGATTTTAATGTTTTTAAAAGCGTACTTGCCGCCGGCGTTACTAACAGTACTAATGCTTAAATTTTGTAAGGTGACGGTTGCGCCGGGCAGTGCATCGCCGGTTTGTTGGTCAGTAATTTTCCCGGATACCGAGAATTGGGCCGATGCCAGGACAGGCAGCAGCAAGGCAAATAATGCCGTAAATAAATTTTTCAAAGTTTGTTAAATAAAAAAATGTTAAACCATCTGCACACCAGGGTTGAATACGCAGTACACTTAACTTATTACCTCTCCCTACGCCGGCATTACCCGGATCAGGTGCATGTTTGAGTGACGAGTAGTGAGTGATGAGTGGCGAGTTAAATGCTATGATCTAACTGTAAACTCAAAACTGCAAACTCATAACTCAAAACAATGGGTTTGATCTCAGCCTGTCTTTCAGTTTGGTAAAATACGCTGCAGCATATTTAGTCGTTCCAAAGCAAGGCACCCCTTGAGAATTATGAGGCAAAGGTATTTTTTTATTTCGGATTTCGGATGTTCGATTTCGGATTTGATTGATTTTGGCTAAAGCCACATTAATTATTCTTTACCCATTGGTTGAAACCGGCAGCAATAATTGCATAGTTTCATTGCTGTCCAATTTAATTTATGGCCGTCCCATTTATGGGGCGGATAAAAACAGCCAATGATAAAGGGCTTTAGCCAAACCAGTTGGATTTGATTTAGTTATTATTAGATTTGATTAAGAACAATAAAGTACGTTGACAATCATTGAATTAAAAGAAAAGCTGATAGATAAAATCAGGAATACAAATGATAGAGAATTGTTGAACCTAATTGCCCGCGCAATTCAACTTGAAGAACAGTTTGAGGACATCTATGTAATGAGCCCCGGGGAAATTGCGGCTGTAGAAGATGGAATCAAGCAGATTAAGAATGGCCAATGGGTATCACATGAAGAAGCAACTAAACGAATTGATGAATGGTTAAAAAAAAACTATCAAGCATAAATATACGATCAATCAATAATCCATTTTAGAAAGAAAAAGCAAGAGGAAGCTACTTGTACAGATAAAGCAGTTCTAACCACAATAGGTAGAACAAATACTTCCATTTTCTTGCATAATTTAGAAAATTTGAGTATATATTTGTTAAAAACGAGATTAAAGAATGGAAATTTCAAAGGCTTATTTTATTAAAGTAAGAGCCTGTTTAAATTTTGTTCAATAATAATTTTATAGCAGCGAGTTTGACCATATTTTCGGAAGATTCAAGCAGGAGTTCATAATTTCTGCACAACCTTCTGTCATTGTCGAACCATGCAATTGTTCTTTCGACCACCCATCTTTTAGGGGTTGGTTTAAACCCGGTTTTCTTATCATCAGAACGCATAACCACTTGAATCAGATAACCGAAACTCTTCTTTACCTGTTCTGCAATCTCGCCCCGATACCCGCCATCAGCAATAATTACTTTAATGCCACATAACACTTCTTTCAATACCCGCATCAGCAGCATTACTGCTTTACTGTCATGGATATGAGCTACTGTTACCATCACAGCAATTAAAAACCCGTTTTTATCTACTATTACATGGCGTTTGATCCCTTTTACTTTCTTGTTGCCATCATAACTGTTCAGCGACCGGTTGTTCCCCCATCTTACGCTTTGGCTGTCCAGTATCCCTAAACTCGCCTCGGCGTTTTGTCCCTTTTTTATCCTCACACGTTCCCTGAGTTTGGATAACAACAGGTCAAACTGTTCTAAATCAGGCCATTTCTTATAATAGTAATAAACCAATTGCCATTTGGCAAAGTTTAACGGAAGCATCCGCCACTGGCATCCTGTTTTCACCAGGTAATGGATAGCATTCCAAATACTCCGCAAATTATGTTTTCGCTTGCGTTCACCTAACTGTAAGGTCTTTTTTATAAATTGCCATTGGCTGTCGCTTAAATCGGTTGAATAAGTTGTCATACTAATTGAGTTTGTTGTTATTCACAATTAGTACTTATTTGGTCGATCTGCGATGGCCTTTTTACTCACTTTTCAACACATAGCTTTTTTATTCATCCATTTTTAAACAGGCTCTTACTCTTCATTAAATAAGTGTTAATTAGAATAGTGCGGATACTAAAATTTCAAATGATAATAATTTCACCTTTTAAAATTAATACGTTAGGCGATTATTCTTTGACAAACTCTCATCTACTATTAAAGTGTTATTATGAATTTGAAAGCGTACATCAAGAATTAATCATAAAAAACGTCTTGAACACGACAGCTGTGATTTACAACAACGAAGACGTTCATGCAGAATGTGAATTTGCTACAAAATCCCTTGACAAAAAAAATAGTTATACATTTATAAAGGATTATTACAATCGAGGGAAAAGACACTTACAACGCAACATGAAAATCTTAATAAGACAATTCCATGAAAATTAAACTTTCGGTAATTAGTTTGCTTTTTTGGATTACCCCAATATTTTGTGAAGCTCAATGCGCTATTTCTAAAGAAGATCTTGGCGACAGTGTAGTTAGTTTTGATGGTCCGAATATATCTATTTACGAAAATTCAGAAAATGGATTACAGAAATCGTATCTTAATTGGATTGTTTGGAAAAAAGGGAAGGATGTTAAATCTTTAAAGTTTTTTTTACATATATCCGTTTATACTTCTAAACCCAAAGCCCCTGTAGCACCTAATATAGTGCATTTCACATTTGCTGATGGCCGAACTCTTGAATACGAAACAGATATTCTTTCAAAACTGACAAAAGGAATAATGATGTATGAAGGCTTGTGCCCTTTGGAAGTGGACGACTATAAAATTTTTGCCCTAACGAATATTCTATCAATAAAAATTACTGACAGCAAAACTGGTAATATTATAATTAGCCATCCTAAGAGCCTGTTTAAATTTTATTCAATAATAATTTTAGAATAAGGCATTTATAAATACTAAAAATATTAGTATATTTATATCGAATCAGGTATTAATATACAAAAGCGATGTTTAAAGGACTAAACATAATAGAATTTTCTGAAAGATTTGCAACAGATGATGATTGCAGGAAGTA
>DATCMY010000176.1:0-4306 GCA_036565505.1 Hanamia sp. | reverse complement strand
GAATTCACCTTTAGGGTTGTTTAAATAACTTAGCCAATAAAGTATTTTTTTCTAACTCTATTAACTCATCTAAACTTTCTAAACCTAAACTAAAAAAGCTTGTTTAACTTAAAAAATATCAATTCCTCATGGACACTTTTCATTGACCGCGATGGCGTCATCAATGATGAAAAATATTTAGATTATATAAATACATGGGATGAATTTAAATTTTATGAAGGAGTAAAAGATGCTTTTGAAATCTTTAATAAAAAATTCGGAATTATTGTAATGATAACCAACCAACGGGGAGTTTCCAAAGGGCTTACCAAATTAGAAGACCTTCATCTTATTCATAAAAATATGGTAGAGGAAATAGAAAATGCAGGAGGCAGAATTGATAAAATTTATTTTTGCACAGAAATGGAAAGTCCAAACAGGAAACCAAACCCTGGTATGGGTTTGCAGGCAATAAAAGATTTTCCGGAAATTGACCTTGCAAAAAGTATTATGATTGGAAACACTTTAAGCGATATGAAATTTGGCAGAAATCTTGGAGTAGCCATCAACATTTTTTTACCAACAACACGTAAAGATGTAGATGTAAACGATCCGTCAATTGATATGGTTTTTAACGACCTGGTTTCTGTCGCAAAAGCATTATAGCTTAGTTAAATGTTTGCCGGTTAACAATAAATTAAATGAATTAAAGTTTTCTTTGTTCAAATTCTTTTGATGAATAAAATATTCCTTTTTATTTTAAGTATTTCCTTTTTAGGGAATACCTGTATGGCACAGGCACTTTCAAAATCAAACAGGAAGGAACTCCAGAAAAAAGAAGATTCCCTTAAAACATTCGCACTTGAATTAATACAGGGAAGAAATTCAGAAGAACGCTTTAAAGCAGATAGCCAGTTTACAAAAATGTTTGTAAGAGCCTTGAAAATAAAAGGTTCATTCGATTATCCATTCGATTCACTTATCACTATTTCCAAACTTTGCCCTCCCGACAGTACTTTTAAAATATTTACCTGGCAATTGGTTATCAACGAAGATATGGTTCGCCAGCATGGCGCTATACAAATGAAAACAGCAGACGGTTCACTTAAGCTTTTCCCTTTAATCGACAGAACAGATGTAATTAAAAATATCGCTGATACAATTGCCAATAATTTTAGCTGGATAGGTGCCGTTTATTATAAAATCATTGAGAAAAAAGCGTTTGGAAAAGATTATTATACCTTATTGGGTTTTGATGAAAATAATATTAATAGTAATAGAAAAATTATTGAAGTACTTAATTTCAAGGATGGAGAACCCTTATTTGGAGGTCCGTTTTTTAGTTTCCAGGATAACAGTCTCAATAAAAATTCTTTTGCAAGGTATATCATGGAATATAAGAAAAATGCCGGCCCACGATTAACCTACGATCCAGAGATGGATATGATCATTTATGAACATTTAATTTCAGAAACAGGTGAACCGAATAAAAAATATACCTACATTCCGGATGGCGATTATGAAGGATTAAAATGGAGAGATGGGAAATGGGTACATATCGAAAAAGTATTTACGCAAAAAACTCCTGAAGGCAAGGAACCTGTTCCACAACCAATTAGAGATGCCCAGGGAAAAATTGATGAATCAAAATTGAGCCAAAGGATGCCAGAAAATCCTGATTCAGGAAAAGACCAGGAGGAAGTAAAACCCATACCAAAGGCACCGGTAAAAAAGGTTAAGAAAAAATAAATTATCAGTAAATAATTATCAAACTCTTTCTACAATTATCAGTTATCAATTCTTAATTGTCAATTGCCAATTAAGAATGTTCCAAGGTCAATTACCTCTCCTTCTGTCATTACAAATTCTTCAATATTTGATAGATCAAGGTTTGACATTACTTTACTTTTGAAAATTTGTTCATTATTTTTATAAACCACAAAATAAAAGTCAGGCTTATCGTCAAGTTTTGCAGGACTTGAAAAATCATCCTGTGAAAAAATAAATTTAGCTACGCCTTCATTATCAAGAGAGCTTTCTCCCAAAAAATCATCATTAAAAATATCTTTATCATAGAGTCGAACGGAATATTCTTTCCCCGTTAGAGGCTCATCATTTCCTTTGGTAATCAGGCGCACTTTCACTTCAACATTCATTTCTTTATTCAATGCAATTGATGACATATATTAATTTTTTGAAAATTAAGGTATTTTTTTTACTCATCCAATTTCAATACCGCTAAAAATGCTTCCTGCGGTACTTCCACATTGCCTATCTGCTTCATTCTTTTTTTACCTTCCTTTTGTTTTTCCAATAATTTTCTTTTCCTGCTGATATCGCCACCATAACATTTTGCAGTAACATCTTTGCGCATGGCGCTTATATTTTCACGTGCCACTACTTTGGCCCCAATAGCAGCCTGGATGGCAATTTGAAATTGCTGCCGGGGCACTAGATCTTTTAATTTCTCACAAAGTTTTCTTCCAAAATCCTGCGAACGTATACGGTGAATCAGTGAACTCAAAGCGTCTACTTTTTCACCATTAAGTAAAATATCCATTTTCACAATATCACTTTCACGATAACCAATAGGATGATAATCAAAAGACGCATATCCCCTGGTAACACTTTTCAACCTATCATAAAAATCAAAGACAATTTCAGTAAGCGGCATTTCAAAGGTAAGCTCCACGCGGGTTGGAGTTAAATAACCCTGGTTAATCAACATTCCCCGTTTTCCAATACAAAGTGTCATAATGTTGCCAATATAATCTGGCTTGGTTATAATTTGCGCTTTAATGTAAGGCTCTTCTATTTTCTCAATCCTGCTGGGATCGGGCATTTGCGTTGGATTGTTTACTATTATTTTTTCGCCTTTTGTAGTGTAAGCAATGAAACTTACGTTGGGAACCGTAGTAATTACTGTTTGGTTAAATTCCCGTTCAAGCCTTTCCTGGATTATTTCCATATGAAGCATTCCGAGAAAACCACAACGAAAGCCAAAACCCAATGCCTGTGAGGTTTCCAACTCAAAAGTAAGAGAGGCATCATTTAACTGAAGCTTCTCCATACAATCTCTGAGTTCTTCAAATTCATCGGTATTTATGGGGAAAATTCCAGCAAAAACCATTGGCTTCACTTCCTCAAAACCTTTGATGGATTCTTTACAGGGATTGTTGGTTAAAGTAATGGTATCGCCCACTTTCACTTCTTTTGCGTTTTTAATCCCGGTAATTACATATCCTACATCTCCGGCCTTCACTTCATCTTTGGCAACCATTCCTATTTTTAAAATACCTACTTCATCAGCACCATATTCTTTGCCGGTGTTGGAAAATTTGATTTTATCATTTTTCTTTAGGATACCATTAAAAATTCTGTAATAAACAATAATTCCCCTGAAACTATTGAAAACACTATCAAAAATCAACGCCTGCAATGGTGCATCATAATTGCCTGTAGGAGCAGGAATTCTTTTGATGATTGATGAAAGTATCTCTTCGATTCCGATCCCTGTTTTAGCACTTGCATGTAAAATATCTTCCTGTTTGCACCCGGTTAATTCTATGATCTGGTCTTCCACTTCTGCGATCATCGCGCCATCCATGTCAATTTTATTGATCACAGGAATAATCTCCAGGTCATTATCAATTGCAAGGTATAAATTGGAAATAGTTTGCGCCTGTATGCCTTGGGTAGCATCTACCAAAAGCAATGCGCCTTCGCATGCAGCCAGCGCCCTGCTTACTTCATAGCTAAAATCCACATGGCCGGGTGTATCAATCAAATTGAGTACATATTCGGTTCCTTCGAATTTATAATTGATTTGAATGGCATGGCTTTTTATGGTAATTCCTTTCTCGCGTTCCAGGTCCATATTATCCAATACCTGCGCGTGCATATCCCGGTCATTTACCGTATGTGTAAATTCCAGCAACCGGTCGGCCAGCGTACTTTTGCCATGATCAATATGAGCTATTATACAAAAATTTCTTATATTCTTCATAATTCGGTCGGCGAAGATATGAAAAAGGAAGAAGCCTTTATATTCCACACGTTCATAAGGCTATTTTTGTAATTTATTTAATTAAATACTTACAGTTATGTCAATAAAAAATTGAGTTTTTAAAAGAAACCATTAATTTGGAGAAATTAAACGAATAATACTTTTATCATTTTAAGAAATGAAGAATTTTCTGAAAGAAATAATAGCAGATCCAATAACCGGCAAAAATCTTATTGAAGAAAAAAGTGGCAGAAAAGATTTCCTTTATTCAGGACATAAATCTTATTTAATAATTGAAGATGTTCCGGTTTTACTTCCTGA
>DATCMY010000175.1:0-4450 GCA_036565505.1 Hanamia sp. | reverse complement strand
TTTTATTTGAATCCACAAGGCGGGGTAGATCCGTCCGGCGTCCTTTTTTATCGTTCCACGGACGAAGGGCGTACCTGGAAGATACAGGGCAGGATACCTTATGAGCCTGATCTGAAAACAGATCCCCATGGTGATAAACGGTTGGCATTCGGTTTCACAGAACCGGCTTTTGAAATTCTTCCCAATGGCACTTTTCTTTGTGTAATGCGGACCACGGATAGCTTTCTAACGAATAGCCCGATGTATGTAAGTCGATCCACAGATCTTGGTGTCACCTGGACTAAACCTGAGACGTTTACCAGGGCAGGGGTTTTGCCTCGCCTTCTCCAGTTGGCCAATGGGGTGATTGTTCTCGCTTCCGGTCGTCCTGGCGTGCAATTGCGTTTTTGTACGGACGGCAAAGGACAAAAGTGGACAGATCCATTTGAGATGCTGCCGTTTAAAAACGAGAGCGAAACCGTTTCATGCGGTTATACCGGGCTTCTTGCTACCGGGCCAGACAGGTTTCTACTGATTTATTCCGACTTTAATTATCGAAACGAGGTTGGAACAATTAGAAAGGCAATCAAGGTACGGGAGGTCATCGTTACCCCGAAATGATTATTTAAATTTTTTAATAACGAATTATTAAAAATATTATTATCATGCTATCATTAAATAAATATGTCAGGCTGTTTGTAATAGTAACTGCTATTTTTCTTTTACCATTTTGCAAAAAGAAAAATGTATATATTCCACCCTCAACTTCACCATCCGCGCCGAAAACATTTGTGAACCCAATAATTAATGGAGCAGACCCCTGGATTATCAGAAAGGATGGATTTTATTATTATACGCATACATTGGGCAATAGGGTGGCACTTTGGAAAACAACTGCCGTTTCTAAACTGGGAACTTTAACCAACACGAATATTTTTACGCCTTCACCCGGCTCACCTAATTCATCTAATATATGGGCACCGGAAATTCATTTTTTAGATAACAAATGGTATGTGTATTACACGGCAGGTGCGGGGCTCGACATTACCCAACGCACTTGGGTATTGGAGAACAGCAATGTAGATCCTACCACCGGAACATGGGTTGACAAAGGTCGCATATATACAAGTGATGCTGATTTTTGGGCAACAGATGGTACCGTGCTGGAATATAATGGAAGTAAATATTTTCTATGGAGTGGTCGACCCAATCCCGCGGTTCAAAACCAAAATATTTACATCGCTAAAATGACTAACCCCTGGACTTTGCAAACTCCTGCGGTAATACTTACGAAGCCTCAATTGTCATGGGAAATCAATGGCGGGCCGGTGAATGAAGGCCCTGAGATTCTGAAAAACAATAGTGGAAAAATCTTCCTTATTTATTCTGCCAGTGGTTGCTGGACGGATGATTATGCACTGGGTATGCTTGCTTTAAGAGATGGCGGCGACCCATTAGTATTTGCAGATTGGAAAAAAAATCAGCAACCCGTCTTTACTAAAAAGCCGGAAAATAATGCATATAGCCCAGGACATAATGGATTCTTTAAATCTCCTGACGGAACTGAAGATTGGATTATTTATCATGCAAATAGTAATAGTGGTGATGGATGCTCAAGTAAAAGAAACGTGAGGATTCAAAAATTTAGCTGGAATACGGATGGCACCCCAAATTTCGGGGAGCCTTTAAAAACAGGGGTATCAATTAATGTACCTTCCGGAGAATGATTAAATGCGATTCATGTAACATATTCAATATTTCTTTATGCATAACTTTCATCGTTTAAATTTAAAGCTAGCGTTGCTTTTTCTCTTCCCGGCTTTAATAATATTTAGTTTCAATTCTTATTCACAAAGACCTGCTTTCACGGTAAAAAAGATATGGGATAAAGCCCCTCACAATGCGTTCACCGATCTAATTAGATTTGAAGGAAAGTTCTATTGTACCTTTCGGGAGGCAAATTCTCATGCGATAAGAACCACGGCTGATTTTGGTAAGATACGTGTGCTTATTTCAAATGATGGTGAAGAATGGCAATCATTTGCTCTCATCGAAAAAAAAGGATATGACCTTCGCGACCCCAGTTTGAGCATAACCATAGCTGGGAAATTAATATTGCTTATGGCTGGCTCATTATACGATGGTGTTAAAATAGCCGGTGTACATTGTCATGTATCGTTTCTTGATCAAAAGAAGAATTCTTTTTCAGATCCAGAACCTGTTAAATATGATAGGAAAGTTAATTCTGATCTGAATTGGTTATGGCGTATAACATGGGTGAAGGGTAAAGCTTACGGAGTAGTTTACCAGTTGGAAAAAGGAAGCAGTCAATCTAAAATTTATCTGGTAGAATCAAAAGATGGTGTTAATTATTCCCTTGTAACTCCTTTAGAAGTTGAAGGTTCGCCAAATGAAACCGCATTAAATGTTACGCCAGAAGGAAAGCTTGCCTTACTGGTCAGGCGCGAAGGTAAAAATGAAGATGGTTTGTACGGGGAAAGCAAATATCCTTTTAAGAACTGGAATTGGGTACATACAGGATTTAAATTAGGCGGCCCCAAGTTTATTTTCACCCCAGGCGGAGAAATGATTATAGGAACCAGAACTTTTTCAAAAAAAGGGGATTGGTTAACAGGACTGCTAGTTTCAGATTCAACAGAAAGATTCAGGCAAATTTTTGAATTTCCGAGTAAAGGAGATTGTAGTTATCCCGGAATGGTTATTTACAATGACAAGTTATACTTCTCCTATTATTCCAGCCACGAGGGCAAACCAAGCATATACCTGGCTCAAATTCCTGTTTCTTCACTCCAGGTAATGATCCGGAAAGAAACCGGCCTTGATAATAGTGTTGGTAAAAGGTGGAGCATAGACAAAGCCCGGGATTGGTATAATCAGCACGAATGGATTTCAGGATCAGATTTTATTCCCAGTACAGCAGTTAACCAATTGGAAATGTGGCAGGCATCTACCTTTGATCCCCAAACCATTGACAGGGAACTGGGCTGGGCTGAAAATATTGGCTTTAATACTATGCGGGTTTTTTTGCACAGCCTTGCATGGAAGCAGGACCCGTCAGGGTTTAAACAAAGGGTAGAGCAGTATTTAAGTATTGCTGATAAGCATAAGATCAAGACCATTTTTGTGTTCTTTGATGACTGCTGGAATAAGGTTGCCATTGCGGGTATCCAGCCAATTCCTAAACCCGGAATTCATAATTCAGGCTGGGTACAGGACCCGGGAGACCCAGCATCTAAAGATTCAAACAATTACCCTATACTTGAGAACTATGTTAAGGATATTATGGGGCAATTTGCCAGGGACAATAGGATTTTATTATGGGATTTGTACAATGAACCCGGAAACTCCGGCAAGCTGATAACTTCATTGCCACTCTTAAAAAAGGTTTTTTCATGGGCAAGGGAAATTAACCCGGAGCAGCCAATAAGTGCGGGATTGTGGAACTGGAACTTTAAAGAATTTAATGAATTCCAGGCTTTGAATTCAGATATTATTACTTACCATGATTACCAGGTTCTACAGATACACCAAAGTATAATCCATTTATTACAAACCCATGGAAGACCTCTCATTTGTACAGAATATATGGCTCGGCCATTAAACAGCAGATTTTCCACTATTTTACCGATGTTAAAAAAGGAAAATGTGGGTGCCATCAATTGGGGCTTCGTTTCAGGTAAAACAAATACAATTTATGCATGGGATAAGCCGGTTCCTGATGGAGGGCAACCCGTGGAGTGGTTTCATGATATTTTTAAAAAAGATGGAACTCCCTACCTGCAGAATGAGGTTGATCTGATAAAGCAAATTAATGCAGAGAGGAAACCTGTTTTAAAATAAGAAAAAAAGATGATAACTAAAAAATTAATAGTAAGCTTTTTATTACTCAGCCTGGCAAGTTCAATTGTTGCGCAAACAAGAAAGGGATTTGATAATCATTTTTCTATTATTCCCCAGCCATTAATTTTGAAGGCAAGAGCCGGAAACTTTGTTATAGGGAAGAAGACCAGGATCTATGTTGATCATAACAACACAAGCTTAAGAAAAATAGGCGAAATGTTGTCAGCGCAATTGAAACTTGAAACAGGATACACTATAAGTATCAATGAAAATTCCGGCAATCCTGCAAACGATGCGATCATTTTAACAGGAAATAATGCAGTAGATACTCTTGGCACAGAAGGATATAGTTTATCTGTGCGGCCTGAAAGAATTATAATAAAAAGTGTGCATTCTGCCGGAGTGTTTTATGGTATGCAAACATTGTTACAATTGTTGCCGGTTATACCGGAAGCGAAAAAAAATAGCTTACTTATTCAGGGTGTAGATATTCTTGATAAACCTCGTTTTGGCTGGAGAGGCATGATGCTGGATGTCGGCCGGTACTTTTATTCGGTTGATTTCATCAAAAAGTTTATAGACTACCTGGCAATGCATAAGATGAATACGT
>DATCMY010000174.1:0-28383 GCA_036565505.1 Hanamia sp. | reverse complement strand
TTATTAAAAGCAGGCCCGCTTTTTACTTCAGTAACATCGCCGCAGCCAATAATTCCCCATTTAATTTTTTCCATATAAAGGATTTTCACAGTGAAGATATTTCATTCTGAGTTTTTTTGAAAACAGTTGATAAAGCTCTTTCTTTTCAGAAAGAAATTATGGCTGGTCGCTCAAAAAACAAGAAATGAAATTGATCTTTTCTAATATTTTTCCCACGGGTTTCCGCGAGTGTATGAACAAAATTATTTTGTATTAATCTATTTGTCCTCTTCAAATTCCTTATGATCTTCAGGATTATAATTTGAATTGAGTTCTGCCAGTTTTTTCTTACCGTAAGATAAGCGGGTAATCAGTACATATAAAACAGGTACAATAAATATGGCCAATGTAGTAGCTGCAAGCATCCCTCCAAATACAGTCCACCCGATAGTTTTACGGGATTCTGCGGCGGCGCCGGTTGCAAATGCCAATGGAAGCACTCCTAAAATAAATGCAAGAGAGGTCATAACAATAGGGCGTAAACGCAATTTTACCGCAGCTATAGTTGCTTTTACCACATCCATACCAACATCTACTCTTTCTTTTGCAAACTCTACAATTAATATGGCATTTTTTGCTGCAAGGCCAATGAGTGTTATTAAGCCTATTTGGGCATAAATATTATCGCTAAGGTTGGGCAATAATGTAAGGGTAATTATAGACCCCATAGCGCCGACAGGTACTGCAAATAAAACAGAAAAAGGAACTGACCAACTTTCGTACAGGGCCGCCAGAAAAAGGAATACAAATACGATGGAAATGGAAAATACAGTAAAGGTAGTGTTGCCTGCTTTTATTTCTTCACTGCTCATTCCCGAAAATTCATAACCATATCCAGCAGGCAAAAATTTTGCAGCCGTTTCTCTTAATGCATCTATCGCCTGGCCGCTGCTAAAGCCTGGCTTGGAGTTACCGTTTATTTCAATTGATCTGAAAATATTGTAATGCGAAATTAAAGAAGGGCTTTCTATCACTTTCGCTGTTATTAATGAACCCAGCGGAATCATATTGCCCTGGCTGTTGCG
The DNA here is from genome assembly GCA_036565505.1 of Hanamia sp. Lineage (GTDB taxonomy): Bacteria > Bacteroidota > Bacteroidia > Chitinophagales > Chitinophagaceae > Ginsengibacter. The sequence continues at coordinate 27,319 of DATCMY010000174.1, read as the reverse complement.
CACATAATATTTTTCAAGCTCACCAAGCGATGAGCGGTAAGTGCTATCTGCCTGCGTAAGCACTCTGAAATTTCTTCCATATAAATTGAAATCATTTACATAAGTGCTTGCCAATAAAGTTGACATAGTATTATATACATCCGAAACGGAAACGCCCAATTGTTTTGCTTTATCCCGATCCACATCTACCTGGTATCCTGGTGTGTGTGAACTAAAGAAGGTGTAGGCCATTCCAATTTCAGGCCTTTTATTGAGGGCAGCCAGGAAGTTTCTTGCAACCTTTTCAAATTGCTGTATGCTATCTGTGCTGGTAGTTTGCTCAAGTTCAAAAGTAAAACCTGATGTTTGCCCAAGCCCCGGAATAGCAGGTGGAGATATCGCTAAGATTCTTGCTTCTTTAATATCAGCCGTTTTCTTTAGTATTTGTGCAATTACACTTTGTACATTATGATCTTTCCCTTTTCGGTCATCCCATGGTTTTAATGAAACAAACATGGTACCGACATTGGATTTATTGGAAAAAGTGATGATATTCAGGCCTGCAATGCCTCCCACCACTTTCACTTCGGGGATGGTAAGCACTCTCGACTGAATTTCTTTTAGCATAGCAATACTGCGACTGGTAGAGGCGGCTTCGGGCAATTCGTATGTTACAAATAGACGGCCCTCGTCTTCTGATGGTATAAAACCTGTTGGTTTATTTTTGAAAAGAAAAATTAAACCAACAAAAATTACAACAAGCAATACCAGAACATAAGGGGTTCCTTTTATCCATTTGGATACTCCCCTTGCGTAGGATGCATTTATTTTTCCAAATCCTTTGTTGAAAGAGGCATGAAATTTTTCGAGCCAATTCTTTTTGGCATCCTTGTCCTTAGAAGGTTTTAGCATTAATGTGCAAAGAGCCGGTGTTAATGATAAAGCAACAAAGGCAGATATAATTACTGATACGGCAATGGTAATTGCAAACTGCTGGTAGAGCCTACCCACAATGCCCGGGATAAAACCTACAGGCACAAAAACTGCTGCCAATATTAATGCAATCGCTATTACAGGCGCCGAAATTTCTTTCATCGCCTTCATGGTTGCATCTTTTGGTGACAAATTATTATAATCAATGTTATGCTGAACGGCCTCCACCACCACAATGGCATCATCCACCACTATACCGATTGCTAATACAAAAGCAAATAAGGTAAGCGTATTAATAGTAAAGCCGAAAGGAATAAAGAATATAAAAGTCCCAATCAAAGAAACCGGAATGGCCAAAACCGGTATTAAAGTAGCTCGCCAACTTTGAAGAAACAGGAATACTACAATGGTTACAAGCGCAAGAGCTTCTAAAAGCGTATACACAACTTCTTTGATAGAAGTTTTTACTACAGATACAGTTTCAAGAGGAATCAGGTAATCAATATCATTGGGGAAAGATTTTTTTAATTCAGTGAGTGTTTTCATTATCCGGTCATAGGTTTCCAGTGCGTTAGCACCTGGGGCCTGGTATAATAACAAAAATGTAGCTGGCTTACCATTTACCAATGCATTGTTTCCATAATCAAATTTGCCCAATTCCACCCTGGCTATGTCTTTTAAATAAATGATATTGCCATTAACAGGGTTTGATCTTACTATAATATTGCGGAATTGTTCTACTGTATTAATACGGCTGTTAGTAACCACACTGTATTCAAAACTTTGTGCACCGGGTTGAGGATTTCCTCCTATAGTTCCAGCGGCAATCTGAAGATTCTGTTCAGCGATAGCGGCAGATACATCAGAGGGCGTTAAATTAAGAGCCGCCAGTTTATCTGGATTGAGCCAGATACGCATACCAAAATCATCCCCACGCGATAGTATATCGCCTACACCCTTCACACGCTGCAAGGCATCTTTCATGTAGATGTTAACATAATTTCCAATGAATTTTGAATCGTGGGTGCCTTTAGGAGAATAAAAGGCTAACGCCACCATAATAGTTGGGTTGCGTTTACGAACGGTAATGCCTAAACGCTTAACTGCATCGGGCAATGTTGGCTGCGCAACATTAACACGGTTCTGTAAATCAAGAGAAGCAATATTTACATCGGTACCTACATCAAAAACTGCGGTAATACTACTCTGGCCGCTTGAAGTACTGTTGCTGGAAATGTACGACATGCCGGGTGTTCCATTCACCTGGGTTTCTATAGGTGTTGTAGTGGTTTGTTCCACCGTTTTCGCATCTGCACCTGTAAAATTACCCGTAATATTTACGGTGGGAGGCGTAATATCAGGGTACTGGGCAATGGGTAGACTTGTTAATGAAATAATACCCACCAGCACTATTACTATAGAAATAACAATTGCTGTAACAGGACGTTTTATAAAAGTTTCGGCGATCATTTTTTTTATTTCTGGCCTCCCTCTACTCCAATTGAGTGCTCCGGAAAGTTTTAAATTTCAAAAAGTTTTATTTTATTAATATTTTTATTTTTCTTTCATCAATTTTCTCTGTTATTAAATCCTTAGGAGTTTTTTTATTTACCATTTCCCAAATTGGAAGGCTTGGGAGCGATGGTAGTTATCACTGAACCTTCATGCAGGTTTTGTACACCAGTCACTATGATTTTCTCTCCTTCCTTTAATCCATTCTTTATTATCACATTACCTTCTATTTGGGTTCCTAACTGTACTTTGCGCTGAGTTACTTTTGAGCTGTCGCCAACAACATATACAAAAAATTCCCCCAACTGTTCGGTAATGGCTTTATAAGGAATAATGGTCGCGTTTTTGGATGTTGTGTTTTTCACACGTACTGTTGTATTCATGCCCGGCTTGAGTAAACTTTTTTCATTGGGAAAAATCAGCCGTGTTTTTATAGTTCCGGTTTGAGGGTCAACTGCCCGGTCTATTAAACCGATTCTTCCCGGATAAGGATAGATATCATCACCAAAAGCTATCGTAAAAACGGAATCTTTAAGATTGGAGCCACTTTGTTGCAATTGAATAAAACGATAAATATCTTTTTGATCAACTGTAAAATCTACCGCCAACGGGTTATCGGTAGAAACGGTATTTAAAATAGTTTGTCCGGCAACAACTGAAGTTCCCTTTTTAACCTGGGAAATACCAATGGTTCCTGTAAATGGTGCGAAAATATTGGCAAATTGTACATTCGAATGAAGGCTTTCCACATTGGCTTTTGCCGCTGCTACTTGTTTTTTGGTAACCTCTAAAGCGGCATTGGCATAATCTACCTGCTGTTTTGCAATGGCATCGTGTTTGTCAAGTTCCTGGTAACGGGCTGCATCTTTCTGAGCTTTTACTAAGTTGGCTTCCTGTACCTGCAGATTAGCAACAGCCTGATCGTAATTGGCTTTATATATTTGTGCATCTATTGAATATAATTGCTGGCCTTTTTTTATGTGTTGCCCGTCTTTAAAATAAATACCGGTAACATACCCGCTTACCTGTGACGTTAATTTTATTTCATCCAATGCCGAAATAGTGCCGGGGTATTCATCATAATAAACTGCATTTGTAGAAGTTACTTCTGCCACCGTTACCGGTGTGGCGGCAGGAGGGCCCTGTTGTTGATTTTTTTTATCTGCACAGGAAGATAAGAAAATTACAAAAGCAACAATAAGAAATGTATAAGTATGTTTGAATTTCATGCACATAATATTTTTAATAATTAATATTTCCTAATGATTGCGCCACATCTATTTTACTTGCAAGCACCTCGTACAAAGCATTATAATAATTGATCTGTGCAGTACGTAAATCAGTTTCGGCAGTAATTACATCCAGGTAAGCTTTTACACCGGAGCGGTATTGCAGGCGGATCACATCATACACTTCATTGGCCAATGCGAGATTTTCTTTAAGGCTGAAAAAATTATACAGGTTACTTTTATAAGTTGCCATTGCCTGCTGGTACTGGGCGTTAATCCTGTTCTTAAAACTTATGATAGAATTATCTACCTGTGATATCTGGTACTGCGCCTGTTTTATTTCCTGTATTCTTTTTCCTCCCTGGAAAATAGGTACAGAAAATAGTAAGCCGATATAAGAATTGGGATAAGCGTGGTTGTATAATTTAGTGAATTGATTGTTCAGGAAATTGAGATTGTAATTGCCAAATGCAGAAACATTAGGTAGAAAACTCCATTTATAATATTGCAGATTGAATTGCTGTAATTTTTTTTGTGTTTCCAATAATTGTACTTCAATCCTGTCGTTGTAGTTGATCGTTTGCAACGTGTCAATAAAAATTTCCTTTTCCATTTGTGTGGTATCATATACCAAATCGAAATCTTTTGAATCAGGATATCCAATCAATTCTTTCAGGTAAGCGTATTTTGCTTTTAAAGCTTCTTCGCCGAATTTTTTCTGTGCCTTCGCATTATTGAGAGAAATGGTGGCCCTTTTATAATCAGTTTTATCAACAATACCACTTTGGTATTGATAGAAGGCATCTTTAAGGCTTTGTTGAGTTCGCAAAATATCTGCTTCTGTAACCTTTAATTGCTGGGTGGTAAGTATTAAATCATAAAATGCTTTGCTTACCAATACAGCAATATTTATATTTTGTTCTTTGGTATTTTGCCCCGATAATTGGCGTACATCTTTTGCCGTTCGGGAAGCCAGCAATACATCTCTGTTGAAAATATTTTGTGTGGCGCCAAATTGTATCCCTGAAGTATTTACGGATCCTGTGTGTGTGAGATTACCATTGAAGTTAAGCGTAGGTAATTGAAAATTATGTTGAAGATTGTAATTCAAATTGAGCTGAGGATACCAATCTGCCAGTTTGCTTTTAATAACAGATTCAGTTATTTCTTCATTAATTTTTGCATTCTGAAGATCGGGATTATGATCTATGGCATAATGGATACAATTCGAAAGGGTGGCGTTCTGTAACGTTGTATCATTGTTTTTGTACTGTGCTGAAAGAAAATCGGGTAGCAATAAAATTACGAGCCATATCGTAACTGATTTAAACAGCGGGTAAGATTTATTTGAATTCAATTTTATATCCATCTTTATAATTCCAGCAGGTTTGTTTTTTTAAAACTTCAATTTATTAAATAAAAACTTCCCATATTTTAGCAGCGTGCAAATGTCAGAAATAATCCCTTCATCTCTTTAAAAATAATGACAAATGGTTTTTAGATATATTCTCTCAAAAAGTGTATTTTTCTTTTTCCAGGTTGATATTATTATTCGCAAAGCAAGGTAAATATTAATCTTCCTGAAATTAGTTTTTGAATTTTTATTAACCGGCCACTCATTAAAAATGATGATTTGATGACAAATTTCATTAATAATTTAATTGAAAATATGATATTATTATTTTACTATAATAGTCCGATTAAAATTTCGGTTTTTACTACTGTTTTACCACAAAATAAAAATAAAATAAGCAGGTTACTATATTGAAAATAAAATTTATTAAGGTGGCACATCGTTTCCACCTTAGTTTAAAGTCCTAATGGTGGCTCTACTTTATCGCACGTGAAAGTATTGCTTCTTTCTCCATTAAGCGTTGTAGCAAAACTGCCTGATTGCCTGCTCTCACAAAGTTTTGACCTTCATATTTTGCGCCATAATAAATATCATCGTTTAAATGATCTGTAAGAAAACGAAGAGCTTGCATATAGATCATGAATTTCCCCGCATAAATAAAATGTTTCTTCTCTTCAGCAGATAATTCGTTATTCATCTCACCCATATATCCATTCCAGATGGCTTTAAAATATTCTTCTCTTATTTCAATTTTAGAAAAATCTTTTTCTTCTTCATTGGCCGGAGACAGGTAGGTTCTCATCATGTCTCCTACATCACTTATAAAATATCCCGGCATTACCGTATCGAGGTCTATTACACATAACCCTTTATTCTCCCCATTAAATAATACATTACTTATTTTGGTATCGTGATGAGTAACACGTAATTTAAAAGCAGGGTTTTGTAAAATATTTTCATAAGTGTCAACAATATTTTTATTGTTTTTAATGAAATGAATTAAATCAGTGGATTGTTGTAAACGTTTTTTATTGCCCGTTATCAGTGCATCTGTGAATTGCCTGTACCTAAGCGTAAGATTGTGAAAATCGGGTAAAGTAATTTGTAATTTTTCTACCGGGAAACCAGCTAATAACTTCGTGAATTGTCCAAACTGTTTGGCTGCTTCAAAAGCTTGCAGTGGTTTTTCAACAGTACTAATAGTATGAGATTGATTTACAAAAGGCATCAACCGGAAATATCCATTTCCGGTTATGTATTTCATTTCTTCATTGGCATTTGTTTTTATTGGCCTAATGAATAAATAATCCGGATTGGTTTCGGATAAATAATCAGCGATCATTCTTACATTGGATGCAATCGCATCAGGGTTCTTGAAAATCTTGTGATTGATTTTCTGTAAAATATAACCCGCGTGTGAATTTTTAATATGCCATGTTTCATTGATGAGGCCATTCCCAATTGGTTCTATTACCAATTCCTCCTGCACTAAACTATATGCTGAAAGCACTTCTTGTAGCATAAAAATGATTCATTAGATGATCGTTATTCAACAAATTTATGTCATCAATATCTATTATGGCTGATTTTTCATGGCGGTTACAATTTGCTTTTCCTGTTCTGAATTATCGTGCGATTGACTATGATTACACTGTATTTATTAAATGTAGCAACATCTTCTATTCCATAAATAGCCTGCGAAAAAAATTCTTCTTAGAGGTTGGGAAAAATTACTCCTAATGCATGAGTTTTTTGTAATTTAAAAAACAATATGCTTTGATCAGGATCAAAGCATAATTCCTTTAGTAATTGCTGTACCTGTGTAGTGGTGCGTAATCCAATACCTGGATGATTGCGCAAGGCTCTTGAAACTGTTGAAACAGAAAATTTCAAACGCCTGGCAATTTCTTTAAGAGTGGGTATTTTGTTATCCATGAAAACAATGGTTACACAAAATACTATAAAATGTTTTAATCGTATGTTTTTAACCCGATAAAGATATTAGTTGCTTATTTTAAAATTTCCACTTTACAAATGCTTCCATCGCTTCGTATTCGGCAAGGCCCAGCTTATGATACATTTTTGCTGTTTCCCTATTGCGATCCTGTGCTCTTTCCCAAAACTCCCTTGAATCATCTCCAGGAAAAACAGGCGTATCTTTTTGTGACTGATGTTTGAAGATGGCATTGCGTTTACGAATAACTTCCTGCGGTGAAAGAGGCACCGACATCTCAATTTCATGTGGATCAAACTCATGCCAGGCGCCCCGGTACATCCAAAGCCAGCAATCCTGTGCCCATGTTTCTGTTTTTCTTAATTGTACTAATGCTTCCAGTATAATATTGAAGCAAACAATATGAGTGCCATGTGGATCGGCAAAATCTCCTGCTGCATACACCTGGTGCGGTTTAATTTGCTGAAGTAATTCTATTGTTAACAACACATCAATTTCACTTCCTGGTTTCTTATTGGTTTTGCCTGTTTCATAAAATGGTAAGGCCATAAAATGAATATGATCGTCGTTCAACCCGGCATATCTTGCTCCGGCTAAGGCTTCTGTTTTTCTTATCAAACCTTTGGCTGTTCTTATTTCCAGGGTGTCGGTATCGTTCGGTTTCTTTAGCATCATAAATGACCGCATTTTATGGTATAATATAGATAGCGCTGTATCATCATTACCCGAACTCTTATTAAAATCTATTGCAAATTCTATGTAACGCAATACATCATCGTCCCAAACAGCGGTGTTACCCGATGTTTGGTAAGCCACATGCACATCATGCCGCTGATCGGCCAGGCGTATAAAAGTGCCACCCATCGAAATCACATCGTCATCAGGATGTGGTGAAAAAATAACTACTCTTTTTTTAGCAGGTACTGCTCTTTCGGGCCGGCAACTATCATCAGCATTGGGTTTGCCTCCTGGCCAGCCGGTAATGGTTTGCTGTAGCTTATTAAATATTGTGATGTTGATATTATAAGCAGGGCCTTTATGCACTACCAATTGCGCCATACCATGGTTATTGTAATCTTCATCTGTTAATTTAAGAATGGGTTTGTTTACAGTAAAGGCAAGCCAAATAACTGCTTTCTTAATCAGTTCATTCGTCCAATCACAATCTTTTACCAGCCAGGGCGTATTAAAACGGGTAAGTTCGCTGGCAGCATCTTCATCCAAAACAAATTCTACGTTATCACTTAACTGCAAATAAGTGGCTGGTACTTCTGATGAGATTTCTCCTTCAACAGCTTTTTTAATTATTGCAGCTTTGTTCTTGCTCCAGGCCATTAAAATAATTTCACGGGCTTTAAAGATGGTGCCAATGCCCATTGTAATTGCCTTGGCCGGTACATTTTCTTTACCTCCAAAATCCCTAGATGCATCACTTCTGGTTAAATCATCTAAGGTAACCAGCCTTGTGCCCGAGTTAGGTGCAGAACCTGGTTCGTTAAAGCCAATATGCCCCGTTCTTCCAATACCCAGTATTTGTAAATCAATACCGCCTGCAGCTTCAATCTTTTTTTCGTACTCAATACAATAGGCCGCAGCATCTTCCTGCATTAAACTGCCATCGGGTATATTGATATTTTTTTTATCAATATCAATATGGTTAAAAAAAATTTCGTTCATAAACACAACATAACTCTGTCTTGCTTCGGGCTGCATTGGATAGTATTCATCCAGGTTAAAAGTAATTACTTTGGGAAAACTTAAGTTCTCTTCTTTGTGCATTCGAACCAGTTCTTGGTATACACTAATAGGCGTAGTACCTGTAGCAAGGCCCAATACGGCATATTCTCCTTTTTGCTTTTTGGCTGTAATAAGAGATGCGATACGTTTTGCAATAGCAACAGAGCCTGCTTGCTGGCAGCTATAAACTGTTACAGGTAATTTTTCAAACCTTGTTTCTTCTAAGAGGTTTAATTTTTTCATAGAACTGCATTATTATTACATGAAAACATTACTGTTGCTAAATGTAGTAACAGAAAAATACTCATGTCATTTGTTTATTATTCAGGAAAACCCATTTAAACTTATGCTCTCACTTTATTCTCATACTATGATAAAACAGATACAATAACAGCTTTGTGATACACGCCGGATTATTACTGTTGCCTGTTCCAATTTTTTTTATTATTTATTGAATTACAATTTCTTCAGGTACACTATGCCTTTTATTTGGAGCTATGGTTACAGCTTTTATAATAATGTTTCTGCCAAGCGGCAATTCAATAGGGTTTACATACAAATAAGTAGTCTCATCTGGTATATGACCATCAAGTGTATATCTTATTTCTGCCCCAGGTATAATTGAAGAAAGAGTGATGGTAGCTTTGTTCCCATCTTTCATAATTAGGCTACTGTCCAGCCCTGTTGGTTCAGGTATGCGGTAGCAAACATTTTTCTTATCTAATTGCAGCAGATTGTATCCAACACGATTTATGAAATTGGGGTAATCTTTTTTATTGCTTTTTGTCCATGCTATTTCAGATAAGGCTAATAAACGCGGAAACAACATGTACTCTGCCTTTTGCGGCGTAGAAACGTATTCGGTCCATAAGTTGGCTTGCACACCAAGAATATAGGGATGATAGGCTGAATCTAATTCGGGCGAGATAGGATTGTAATTGTACACTTTTTTTAAAGAAAGGAATTCGCCAATCATAATCGGCTCCAACGGATGATAGATTTGTGGGTTTTGCCCATAATCGAGATAAACAAATTGATCGGGCGTCATAACAGCAAAATTTTTATGTTTGGCTGCTTCAATACCGCCCTTTTCACCACGCCAGCTCATCACTACAGCATTCGGTGAAATGCCGCCTTCCAATATTTCATCCCATCCTACTAATGTTTTTCCTTTGCTGTTCAGGAATTTTTCTATCCTGCCATTAAACCATCCCTGCACTTTTTCTACCTCTGTAATTTTGTTGTCCTGCATTATTTTTTTTACTGCATCACTTTCTTTCCATACATCTTTTGGGGCTTCATCACCACCAATATGTACATATTTTCCGGGAAAAAGGGTAACTACTTCCGTTAGAACATCTTCAAAGAACTGAATGGATTTTTCAGTAGGACAAATAATATCTTTTGAAACGCCCCATTTGGTAAACACTTCATATTTGCCTTCTTTGCAGGCCAGTTCCGGGTAAGCGGTTAATACGGGTAAAGAATGGCCAGGCATTTCAATTTCAGGTACGATGGTTACAAACCTTTCCTGTGCATATGCTACAATCTCTTTTATTTCTTCCTGTGTATAAAACCCGCCATATTCTATTCCATCATATTTATAATCTTTTGCTTTTTGAATTTGCATTTCGCCAATAAGCGATTCTTTACGCCAGGCACCTACCTGGGTAAGTTTTGGGTATTTTTTTATTTGTATGCGCCAGCCCTGGTCATCTGTAAGGTGCCAATGAAAGGTGTTAATTTTATAAGAGGCAAGGAAATCAATAAATTTTTTTACAAAGGATACAGGGAAAAAATGCCTGGAAACATCCAGCATAGTGCCGCGCCATTTGAATGCGGGTTCATCTGTAATATTCAAAAAGGGTATTATAATATTTTTTTTAATATCTACAGGTAAAAGCTGGAAAAATGATTGCGCAGCATAATATAAACCTGCCGGCGATGATGCTTTCATGTTAATATTGTTGCGGGAAACAGTAAGTGTGTAACCTTCAGGGTTGGCTATGGATTTTTCGGATGAAGAAAGATTGATATTAGCTTTACTGGTTGTAATTATTATAACAGATTTTCCATTTTGTTTAAACAGATTTTTTAATAGATTAGCCACTTTTAATTCATCCGGCTTGCGGGCTTGTATATAAATGGTGGCTGGTAAAGTATATTCTCCATTGCCATAGGTTATTTGTGCCGGAAGCGGAATTATGTTTATTTTTTGAGTGGTTGCAGGTGGTTGTGCAAATGAGCTTATAGCCATAAACAGCGCAAGGAATGAGAAAATGGTACATGGAATGTTTTTCATATTACTTTATTTATAATTGATGGGAAGGTTAAAATGCCTGATTAATTCTTTGATAGCTTTAAAGCCAAATATTTATAAGTAAAATTGCTTAATAGAATCAAAGAAAGTGTTCCATTAGTCCTGTTTTTTCGCAGCAGAGTACTAATTGCCAGATTGGCTTTTGAAAGGGATCGTTAATTGTTGAGATATCAACAGCCAACTGCAATTTGCATTAGAAAATGGCTCAAAATAAAATTAGAAAGTAGTTGAAAAAGTCAGATGGGTCAGATTAATTTTTTCTTCAAATTGGCTACATAAACTTTTGGAGGAATACCATATTGTTTTAGAAAACTTTTTGAGAAGTAAGATGGGGTGGCAAAGCCTACTTCGTAAGCAATCTCGGTGATATTCATCCTACCTTCCTGTAATAATCGCAGGCTATTTTTTAACTTGATAGTCTTAATAAAGTCATGCACACCCTGACCGGTTAAAGCTTTGAATTTAGCATACAAAACGGTTCGGCTCATATTGGTATGCCTGCAAATGCTTTTAAAATCCAGTTCCGGTTCGTGCAAATGTTTTTCTATAAATTTTACCACATCATCCAAAAATTCTTTGTCCAGTTTGTTGATGCCCATATCCTCTAGGAGTACTTCTCCAGGCTGTTCAAATTTCTCTTTTAATTTTTCCTGCTTATTGATAAGGTTGGCAATTACCTGCAACAGTATTTGTTGATGAATTGGTTTTGGCAGATACACATCAGCTCCTGCTTCGTATCCTGATAACTGGCTGGCTGCATCATTTTGGCTGGTTAGCAATATTACAGGTATGTGCGATGACGAACTATTGTTTTTTATTTTGCTGCAAAATTCAATTCCATCCATTACCGGCATTAGCTTATCTGTTATAATAACCGTAGGTTGTATGGAGATAGCTGCTTTTATACCTTCTACACCGTTACTGGCTTCAAATATTTCAAATACGGATGAAAGCAGCAGCCGGAGGTAGTTTCTTATTTCTTCATTATCATCTACAATTAATAAACGCCGGCCTTTTAGCTTCTTGTATTTTTCTGCTAATGGTTTGTTTTCTTCTGTAGCAGTATTTGCAGAAGTGGATAAATGGTCCAAATAGTTAAAATTGGCAGAAATGGGCTTTTCTGCTTTAGGTATATGTATATGAAAAGAGGAGCCCTTACCCGGGTAACTGGTAACATTGATAGACCCTTTATTGATAGCAATAAATTCCCTGCAAATAACCAGGCCAAGATGGGAGCTTGTGTCACTCATATTTCCAGAAGAGGGTAGTTGCTTTTCAATCTTAAAGATATTTTCTATTTCATCTTTGGTCATCCCTATACCAGAATCCTGAATGGTAATGATGATTTTATTTTCATCTTCTTTAGTACTTATAACTATTTTTCCATTTGCTAAACTGAATTTAATGCTATTGCTTAATATATTTCGGATCACTGTATCCATCATTGGGTAATCGGCATATATTGTATGGGTACTATCAATATTTAAACTAAACGAAAGCTGTTTTTTAGCTGCCTGCTGCTCTGCCAGAGAAATGTTTTTTACAACTAATTCGTACAGATTAATGTTTTTGGGTGTGCAGGCAAAATTGCCTGTTTGTGTGGCTGCCCAATCCAATAAATCAACCAATAAATTATATACAGAGTTAGATGAGTTATGAATGCTGTTTACATAATTGGTGATACCCTTTGTATCTAATCTGGGAAGTTCGGTTTTTAATAATTCTGATATGCCGGTTAGTGCTGCTACTGGATTTTTTAAATCATGTGCCAGTATGGAGTAAAGACGGTTCTGGGTGTGGTTTGTTTTTTTAAGTACGTTTATTGTTTGCTCCAATTCTTGGTTTTGTTCAACAATTACATGTTGCTGCTCTAATATTTTATCTGTTTTATAGGTGATCTCTTTATTATTGTCTTCTAATTGTTTATTTTGTTGTATTATTTTTTCATTGCTCTCTACTAAAAAATCATTTGTCTTTTTTAATTCGTGAGTTCGTTTTTCTACTTCTTCACTCAGGTATTCATTGCGTTTTTTTATGGACGCAACGCGCCTATTAAAAATCAATATTGTTATTCCGATGCCTGTCAGCAACATCAATAGCCTGAACCACCATCTTTTCCAAAAAGGTGGTGTGATAATTAATTTAATGGAAGCTTCATTAATTGACCATGTACCATTATTATTAAGCCCCCTTACTTTTAAAGTGTAGCTACCAGGTACTAAGTTTACAAATGTGATATTGTTACGATTTTCTAAATCTTTCCAGTCATTATCTGCTCCCTCTAATTTATAAGCGTATTTCTTTTTTTGTTTTTCAGTAAAATTTAAAGAGGCAAATTCGAAGGTTAGAACAGACTGTTTGTATGATACCTTTATTTCTTTGGCATAGGCAATGCTGGTTGTTAATGGAGAAGCCCCGGTACTATCTGGTATTACAGATATTTCTTTGTTAAATATCTGAAAGCTTGTAAATACGATGGGGGGGTCAAATACATAATCCTTTATATTGCCGGGCAAAAATTCATTAAATCCATTTTTTCCGCCAAAATAGAGTGTACCATTTTTAGTTTTGCATGCTGTTCTAAATTCGTATCCTTGCAACCCATCACCGATGGTATATGATTGAAAGCTGTTGTTTTGTGGATTAAATTTTGTCAATCCTTTAGATGTTCCAATCCATAAAAATCCATTTTCATCGCCGATAATACATGAAATAATATTATTGGGCAGGCCATTTTCTTCAAAATAAACACCAAATGTATTGTTGGTGGTATTCAATTTATTCAATCCGGAATTAGTACCTATCCAAAGTAAACCCTGTGGGTCTTCCCATATTGAATTTACAAGGTTTGAGCTGATACTGTTCTTAGTTTCTGAATGCAGATATTTATAAAAGCGGTTGTCTTTTTTATCAAACCTATTAAGACCACCACCATCGGTGCCTATCCACAAATTATTTTTTGAATCTTCAGTAATGGTAAGAATATAGTCGCTGCTGATACTATTATTGTCTTTTTCATTGTGGGTATAACGGGTAAAACTATTAGTCGCCGGGTCAAACAAATTAAGCCCGCCCCCGTAAGTGCCTACCCATATATTATTCTTGCTATCCTTATAAATAAATAAGACAAAATCATTACTTAGGCTTTTAGTGTTACCAGGATTGTTTTTAAAATATTTAAACTGGTTTGTTTTAGGATTGAAAATACTAATGCCAAGTCCCCAGGTACCTACCCAAATGTTTTTTTCAGCATCTTCACAAACTGTAAGTGCATAATCCCCGTTACCATTGTTTTTTTGGGATGGGCTGATTTTATACTGGGTAAATGTTTTTGTGAGGCTATTAAATTTATTTAATCCACCGCCATCTGTTCCTATCCATAGATTATTTTTAGAATCTTCGTAAATGCAGTCAATAATATTATTGCTAAGACTGTTTTTCCCCGGTGTATTTTTATAATGTGTAAACTTGCCGGCATCAATATTAAACATGTTAATACCACCGTTTACTGCACCAACCCAGGTATTTCCTTTTTTGTCGTTAAATATTGAACTGATGGTATTATTGGCAATACTGTTTATATCAGACTCTGAATGTATCAGACTTACAATTTGATTGGTTACCGGGTTAAGAATCTTTAACCCTTTGTTTTCTGTGCCTATCCATAAATTACCTTTTTTATCTTCAGCTATTGAAAGTAGAACGAGGGGGATGGGGTCTTTACCGGTTGCGAATAGGGCGCCATTTTGAACGCTTGAAAAACTGCCCGTTGCTTTATTCATTATATTAAGTCCGCCTCCATAAGTGCCAATCCACAGGTTTTTAGCCTTGTCTTCATGAATAAATTTTACCTGGTTACTGGAAAGAGAGTTTTTATCAGCGGAATTATTGTAGTAATGCCTGAATATATTCGTTTTTTTTTCAAAGAGGTTTAATCCCCCATTGGCGGTACCTATCCAGACATTTCCATCGCTATCTGGCACAATCGCTGTTATATTGTTGTCGCTGATGCTGCCGGGATTTGCTTTGTCATAGACAAAATGCCTGAACTGTCCTGTTTTTTTGTTAAGTATGTCTAATCCATTATATCCTGTGCCAATCCAAATATTGCCTTCTTCATCTGCATATAAAGATTTTACCTGGTCATCAGATAAGCAGTTTTCGGTACCAGGAATTGTTTTGTAGTGGGTAAACTTTTCTTTTTGAGGATTGAAAAGGTTTACTCCGCCCCCAGACGTGGCAATCCAAATGTCACCATCTGAATCTTCCACCATGGCTTTTATATCATTAAAACTTAAACTGTTGTTTTTCTTAGAATTGGCCTTATACACTGTAAACTTATAGCCATCGTATTTATTTAACCCGCCTTTGGTGCCAAACCACATAAAGCCTTTTTTGTCCTGCAAAATGCAGGTAACTGTACTCTCAGTCAGGCCATCAGAAATCCCAATTTGCTCAAAATGCATTCCAGGGTTTTGAGAAAATACCTGCAAGGAACAAAGAGCAAATAAGATGTAGGCAATTGTATTTTTCACATTAACTAAAAAAGGAGATTCTTTTACCCGGGATTTTACGGATGGATACAAATATACTGAATAATGGACTGGATTGGATGAAATAAGGACGTTTAGGAAATAAACCGGGACTATAGGAACTCTATTGTCTGCTATGCCCGAATATCTTTGGAAAGAACAAAATGGAATTCAAATTCTGAATTCAAAAATGTTTAGGGATTTAATTCTACTTAATGAATGATTTTGATTAATTAATCAGTTTTTAAAAAATAACTTATGGACTTACCCATATTGAAAACAGCAGCTAACGCTTACTTTATTGTAATATCTGCTGTAAAATCACAAACTCAAAAACAAACTATATGATAAATTCCAAAACAATTACTTTTCAAAACTATTTTAAGTATAAAGCATTTCTATTATGCTTTATTTCATTAGTAGCAATTAATTTAAAAGTGCTGGCACAAGCAAAACCGGCACCCGTTAAACAAATCACCTTGGTTGGTACAACAACTAATGATAAAGACGAATATCTGCAGGGTGTGGATGTGCGTGAAAAAGGTACTAATAATCATGTTTTATCAGATGCTTTGGGTGCTTTTACCATTAAGGTATCGCCTGGCGCCACCCTTGTATTCAGTTATGTTTCCTGTGTTGAACAGGAAATGAAAATTACGGGGGCTGCCAGGTTGAATATTAAGATGGAGACCCAGGTAAGAGCATTAAATGAAGTAATAGTTGTTGGATATGGCCAAAAGAAAAAAAGCAGCTTTACCGGATCTGCTGTAACCCTTGATGCAAAAGAACTTAACAAGGCCAGTATGTCTGTTGGCAACCTGTTGCAGGGAAAAGCTTCCGGAGTACAGGTTTTCCAGGATAATGCAACACCCGGTGCCGGCCTTTCTATACGGATAAGGGGTACAAACTCCATCAATGCCAGCAGCGACCCATTGTATGTAGTAGACGGTTTTCCTTTATCTGATAACATAGGTTTTTCAATGAATCCGGATGATATAGAATCAATTACTATATTAAAGGATGCAGCATCTACTTCCATATATGGAGCAAGAGGCGCCAATGGCGTGGTAATGATAACTACAAAAAGCGGGTTTAATAAACCTGCAAAGGTTACACTTGCTGCATCTCATGGAGAACAAAATCCTTCCGGCCGATATGACTTGATAGGCCCATATGATAATGCCGTACGCCTAAATGCTTTGGAAACTCTCAGGGGAAATATTCCTCCTTATGGCTCAGGCCGGCTTGATTCATTGCAGAAAGGCTTACTGGGTACCGACTGGCAAAAACAAGCTTATAATAAAGCAACCGTTGATAATTATTCGCTAAGTTTTGTTGGAGGATCAAAAAAAACTTCTGTGTTTTCCAGTTTAAATTATTTGGATCAAAAAGGGATTGTAATTAATACCTTATACAAAAGAATTGGCGGAAGGCTTAATGTTGAGCAAGAGATAAGTGATAAGATCAAAATATCCGGAAGGGTGTTTGTAAATTATGGTTTGCAGGATGCGCTCCCCTTAAACCCATCAACCATTAATGGCTTTTTGAAGCAGGTGCTTAAAGCGAACCCTTCCTCTACCTTTGATGGAGATTCTTACAGGGATGCACAAAACCCCTTGCACTTTATTGCGGCAGTTAAGCAAAACAATTCATTCTTCCGTACCCAGGGGTATTTCTCCACTCAATATAAAATTATCAAAGGACTTACTTTGAAAGCCGATATTGGAGCCGATATTAATAAAGACAGGTACCTGTACTTTGCACCTTCAAGCATACCTGCCGGAGTATCTACAAAAGGCCTTGCCAGTACTACTGATATTGAGACACATGATTTACTTTTTAACCCAACACTTAATTATGTTTTTAACGTAACCAAAAATAACAATTTTGTTATTTTGCTTGGCTACAACCGGCAAAAAGAATCATACTGGGAAGAAGATGTAACCGCAACTAATTTCGGCAGCGATAATTTAGGCTATTACAGCCTCAATGCGGCACAACAGTTCAGCGCATCATCAGTAAAAACAGTAAATAACAGGCAAAGTTGGTTTGGCAGGCTTGATTATGATTACGGGGGAAAATATATTTTTTCCGGCACCTACCGTATAGATGGATCTTCCGTATTTGCTGATAATCACAAATTAGGGTATTTCCCTTCCGCTGCAGTAGCCTGGAATTTTAAAAAGGAGAAATTTGGACAAAACGCAACTTATCTTTCTGCCGGTAAGGCAAGGTTAAGTTATGGTGTTACAGGAAACGATCGTATCAATTCCGGTAGTTCGTTGGCAACTTATTCCACCGACAAAAGTACTAGTTATACATTCGATGGTACATCAACCGTAAGTGGTATTGCTGTTACATCATTAACTAATTCAGAATTGCAATGGGAAAAAACAAAAGCATTGGATGCAGGGATAGATTTAGGTTTTTTCAAAGACCGGTTACTGTTTGAATTTGATTATTACGAGAAAAAAACAAGCGATTTATTATTGGCTAAAAACATAGCGCCATCCTCCGGGTTCCTAACTAAATTAGGCAATGAAGGCTCCATGCAGAATAATGGTTTTGAAATTGCAATTAATACGACAAACATAGTTACTCCCAAATTAAAATGGACAACCGGAATAACATACGCTATCAACAAAAATAAAGTGCTATCACTTGGTGATAACAATTCAGATATTTATCTCGGATCTTTTAAGCCAGATGGGGCAGCTAATTTTGAAGATGCTTTTATTATTCGTACTGATCAAACCATTGGCGCAATTTATGGCTATCAGTATAACGGCATTATTCAAACGGGGGATCCGGTTCTTACCACTACCCAACCCAACTCAAAACCCGGTGACCCTAAAGTGGTTGATACCAATAAAGATGGGGTAATAAATGCCAGCGACAGGGTTATACTTGGTGTCGGTATTCCCAATGTAGTAGCGGGTTTTAATACAAGTGTCTCTTTTAAAGGTTTTACATTAGATGTTGTTTTGCAAGGGCAGTTTGGGGGCAAATTGGTAAATGTACAAAAAGAAGATTTGCAAAATCCAATATCCTTCCAAAACCAGGAAAAATCTGTGTTAACCAATGTTTGGTCCACAACCAATACTTCCGGTACTATTCCTGCCAGGGGCTGGTACGGTAATCCTTATGGTGGATTTGTAAACTCTAATTTTGTTGAAAGCTCCGATTATGTAAAGCTCAGGAACGTAACGTTAGGCTACAATGTGCCTGCCAGGTTTTTAAAGAAATTAAGAATGTCATCAGTGAATGCTTACATCAACGCACAAAATATTTTAACCTTTACAAAATACACAGGTATTGACCCTGAAGTAGGAAATTATAGGAATAACGGAGCTATTGGCAAAAACGCAACGCGCGGATTAGATTTTAATGCCTATCCAAATGTAAAGATAGTTACGGTAGGTTTCAATATCAGTTTTAATTAAAAATTTAATAATATTTATATATGAACAAATTCATAAAAAAAATCGCAGGTATCTTTATTCTTGCTATCGTTTTTATAAGTTGCGAACGCAATTTAAAAGATGAAACATTTTCTGTTTACAACGCTTCTACGCTTACCAAACCTGAAAATGGCGAACAGGCTGTAATTGGTGCTTATGCGGCGCTGAAAGATAATGGTGGTTACGGTTATTATGCAGGTTTTTATTACTGGTTAAATGAATACCAGGCCGATGTAGTTACTGCTAATGCTTTAGCTGCACAGGGCGGGCAGGTAGATCAACTTACTTATTCAGCATCTACATCTGCATTTAATGATGTATGGTCCAGTATATTTAGACTGGTTTCTCGTTCAAACGAAACCATCGCCTTAGTGAGTGGTATAGATTATACTGGGAATGGCTCTACTGATGCAATGAAAAACCAGCACCTTGGTGAAGCAAGGTTCCTCAGGGCATTAGCTTATTATGATGCTACTTCATTATGGGGTGATGTACCCTTGATAATAAAAACATCGGCACAGTTCACAAAGGCTGATGAAAACCCTCCATTAGCCAAACAGGCAGATATTGAAAAGTTAATGATTGAAGATCTGACTTTCGCTGAAAAATATTTGCCGGAAAATTTTCCACCGGCCCAAATAGCCAGGGCCACCAGCGGCGCAGCCAAAGCTTTGCTCACCAGGCTTTATATGAGAAGGGGGGAATGGCAAAAAGCCGCTGATAAAGCATTAGAGATTATCAATTCCGGGGTATATAATTTACGTACTGTAGCTGAGGGCGGTGTTAAATCATTATATTTTACAGCTAACCGGGCTGATAATGAATTTATTTTTGTTTTGAAGTCCTCCAGCGAGCCGGGTTCTTATTCTATTAATACTAACAGTTTTGGTATTAATTCTGTTCCCTGGGATTATAACAGGGGCTGGGGTAATTTTCCAATCAATCTAAGCTTCTATGCTCAATTTGATAAAAATGATGATAGAAGAGAATTACTAACAGGGTTTTACAAAACGCTATATGGTCAATATGTGAGTGTACCGAAAGCATATGGTGGTATTGGTGGTTCTTTACCAGATACTATCGCTGCTAAATATGTTTACAACCTTAAGTATCCGCATGTAAACAATTACAATTATGCTGGTTTTAATAACGTCTCAATTTTAAGATATGCTGATGTGCTTTTAATGAGAGCAGAAGCATTGAATGAATTAAACGGGCCTGGCCAGGAAAGTATTGATTTGATCAACCAGATAAGGACCCGGAGTAATCTTGCCGAAATAAACCTGGCAAGTTATCCTTCAAAGGATTTGTTAAGAGATAAAATATTTGATGAGCGCAACAAAGAATTTTTTATGGAAGGCAGAAGAAGGGAAGATTTATTCCGCTGGGGTAAGAGTTCCACCAATGGTACCAACCCATTAGCAAAGTTTAAGGAGTATGTTCGTCCGACTTTACCTGACCCGTCCACTTATTCCGACCAGGTTAATTACATGTATTTTCCTTATCCACAAAATGAATTGCAAAGTAATAAGTCTTTATCAGCAGATCTAAATAAAGGCAGGGTAAGATAATAACTAATTGCAGATAAGAGGGTACATATTATTCGTGCCCTCTTATTTATAATCAACCAGGGTTTTTCAAAGCAATTATGTTTCTTTATAAGAAACATAATAGAATCGATTTTTTTGCAGGCTAAAAATTATATTTATCATCATTTGTAGTGCTTATCACAATGTAGAACGAAGAACTTAATAGCTTAAAATGCTATGTCAAATGACTAAGAACTTTGCTTATGAAAGAGACCGTATTTTTTAATAAAAATAAAAGACTTGTTGCAGTAGTATTTGGCATACTGCTCGTGATCTCTTTTTTTTTGTGGGCTTATATTTATTTTAATAAGCCATTATCCATAGAACATATCGAACAAGTAAACGATCCTGGTAACAGGCTCCGAATCAGTTTCAAAATTAACACCACCCGTTCCTGTGATGCCTATATCGAATATTGGCAAACCAATTCAAATGATACTTTATATTCTGTTGTTTCGGAAAACAAAGCACAACACACCATTTTGCTTACTAATATGGAAGGAGCAAAAAAATACAAATTCAGGGTAAGTGTAAAAAGTGGCAGTGGCAAAGTACACTATAGTAAGGAATATTATTTTAATACCGAACCTATCTACCATGCCACTCCTTATTTTACTCTAGACTCAATGAATGCTGCTTTCAGGCCGGTGATAAAAAATACCTATTTCCTGACTCAAATATTAACCGAACCCGGTTCCCTGATAATCCTCAATTCTAATGGGGAAATCGTCTGGTATGCCCCATTTAAAAAGGGAATAAAAGTTTCTCACTGGACACCCCAAAAAACCATACTGTGTATTGCAGGAGAAGAAAAAATACCTTCATCAGGCGGAGATGAAATCATAGAGATGGATTTAACCGGAAAAATAATTACACATCTTCAGGTAGGCATTGGTGATATGGATAAGCTGGTACATCACGAAGTGAGGCAAGATAAAGAAGGGAATATTTATGCCCTAACATTCGACAAGAAAATTTTTGATTTATCAAAAGTTGGAGGGACAAAACAGGACACTGTAAATGCTGATGGAATTGTTGTATTTAACAGGCAAGGGAAGAAAATATGGGAATGGTCAATCTTTGATCATCTGGACCCGTTAACCAACCCCCTTATATTAAAGGACAAAAAAGACTGGACACATGCTAATGCACTGTTTAAAAAAGACAATGGCGATTTTTTGATTTCATTCCGGAATTTAAACCAGGTATGGAATATAGATGGTAAAACAGGCGAAGTAAAATGGAAATTGGGCGAAAAAGGGGATTTTAATATATCAGAAGAAAACTTATTTAGCGGGCAACATGCCGTACATATTAATCCTAACGGGGAATTAATGATGCTTGATAACGGGATTAAGAAAAAAATAACAAGGGCACTTTCCTTTCATTTAGACGAAATAAACAAACGCGTAGCTGCGGTGATAAATGTACCATTAGATTCCAATTATTTTTCTCCTTCAAAAGGCAATGCTTTTTTGTTTGATAATGATAAGATTCTTTTTTGCCTTACTGAACCAAGGGCTTTTCTTATTACTGATATGAAAAGCAATATACTATGGCATATTACTATAGATGGCAACCCATATAGGCTGGAACCAATTTATAATTTTTTAAATAAAAAGCCTTCATGGTAATAAATAGTACATAAAATATGCGCAAATTCAATACTGATAGATCAAAGTTCAAATATTTGCCTTGGACTTTCTTAACATTCACGGTGATATCTTTTTGAGACTTAATGATTCATTTTTAAAAAATATAAGATACAAATGAAAGCATATTTATTTATTCATATGACCTTATTCATTTTATTAAGTTGTAAAAAACTGCCATCAGTTCAATTGGTTCCACCTGTTACTAATGATTCATTACTTACAGGGGGAAAAGATGGGGATCCCGATATGGGTGATATTTCTGCGCCGGGTATTTTTTATGATAAGTTTGAAACCACCTTAGATACCAGCAAATGGAAAGCCATGCAAGGCATATGGGGACAGAGTGCCAATGCTGCCTATCAGCATGGTGGGGTTATTAAAGAGAATGCTTATACCTATAATGGGGTAGCCATATTAAGATCTTTAGGCGATTTATATTCCGGACCGTTAAAAGGGGTAAATGGAAGAGGAACCAGGATTGGCGGAGTGATTACAACAAGGCAACGCTTTGCCTCCGGCAGATATGAAGTAAAAATGAAAGTTTTGCAGGCTCCGGATATGGGTGTGCTTTCTTCAGCCTGGACATTTTGGTTTAAAAAGATAACGATGAACTCAGATTCCGAGGCGTATAAAAAAGCGCTTAATGCAGGTAATTTTCCAAACGGTGATACTATCTCCCTAAATCATGAAATAGATATAGAAGTACTTGGAAAAAATTTAGCAACTCCATATTATACAAACTGGATTGGGGAGAAAAAGGGTGAATTTGATACCCATATTATCCCTTCAAAAAAATTAGATGATAATGATTTTCATTTGTATAGATTCGATTGGCATACAGGTGGCAACGGGCAAACGCCCCGTGTTGAATATTATCTTGATAACCAACTGGTGCATATCAGTTATAAATTTGTTCCTTATATCGCCGCAAATATAAATATCGGAACCTGGTTTGCCTTTTGGGCAGGAGCTACAAGTGGTACCTACAAAGCTCCTAATTATGAAAAAAAGGAAATGTGGGTTGATTGGGTCAAATTCATCCCTTTTAACGAGCCCAATGATGATTGGCAAAATTGACCTTTATAAAAAAGTTCCATTTTGCAAATAATGGAGTGATGTGGAAAATATTATTAATAATAATTGAATAGGTATGCCCCTCTTTATCTCAATTTTTAATGAGCTGGCGATACCCATCAATGCTTAAAATCAAAATAAAAATTACAATGAAAAGAACTTATATTTTTACTATTTTCTGTGCCATAATATTCGTTTCATTGCAATTTATTTCCTGTAATGAAAATAAGAATGCCAGCACTACTTTATCAGTACCCGGATTAGACAGTTTGTTTAAAATAGATACTTCAAAAATACCATCAGGTAAATACGGTGAGGCTGTGCGATATGGAAGAGAATTAATGTTGAAGACTGCCTACTATATAGGCCCGGATGGAGTAAATGGTAAATACCTTGGTAATAAAATGAATTGTAGCAATTGCCACCAGGATGCAGGTACCAAACTTTATTCACTCAATCTTATGCATTCTTTCCAAAATTATCCGCAATACCGGTCCCGGGAAGATAGAGTTTTATCATTGGCAGAAAGGATAAATAATTGCATTACGCATCCACATATAGGTAAGCCATTGCCACTGGATGGCAAAGAAATGATTGCTTTTATTTCTTATTTAAAATGGATCAGTGATTCATCAAAAATTAATGAAACCACACCCGGTTTAAAAAATTTAGCGATATCGTTTCCTGCAGAATCTGCATCTCCAAAAAGGGGTGAAAAGCTATACGCAACTCACTGTACAAGATGTCATGGGCCATCAGGTGAAGGACAGATGCAGTATGATAGTGTTACTTACATTTATCCGCCTTTGTGGGGAAACAAAGCGTATGAGCCTGGCTCAAGTATGCATCGTGTTATAACGCAGGCAAAGTGGCTATTGGCTAATATGCCTTATGATAAAGCCACTTACAAAAAACCTTTCCTTACTCCGTTGGAAGCACTTGATCTTGCAGCCTTTATCAATGATGATAGTATTCATCAGCGCCCGTATGTGCCTGATTATGGATATCCGGATTTTAGGCTAAAGCCTATTGATTATGATAAAGGACCCTTTAATGATACTTTTTCAGAACAGCAACATAAATATGGGCCATTTCAGCCTATAATTGATTATTGGAAAAGTAAAGGGAGAAAGCCATCCTATTAAAAACAGTAAAGTGACATTCGTGGAACGCATATCAATTAATTTTATTAATACTTAACATTCAATATGAATCATTTTAAACCTCTATTTTACTTTAAAAATAAACTATCTTTTTGTTTATTTATTTTAATTCAGTTAGTTGTCATATCATCAGCATTCACACAAACTTCAAAGAAAAAAATTTCCCCATGGTATATATATAAAGAGGGAAATTCTTTTTCTGATATAGAACCCTTTAAAGATATTATTGGTTCAATTAGTGTTTTTGGAAATCCGCCTAAGGAGTTTATTGACGAATGTCATAAATATAGTATTGAAGTATATCATGCTGTTTCAGGAAATGAAAAATCAATTGATTCAGCATATAAAATAATAAAAATTGCAAATGAATATGTAAATGACTGTAATTTGAACGGCTATGATGGCATAGATTTGGACTTTGAAAACTTGGATCCAAGCCTTCAAAATACATATTCTGAATTTTTAAAAACCGCTTCGACAAAACTCCATAAAGCTGGGAAAAAATTAAGCCAGTGCGTAGGATTTTATCCTACTTTATATCAGGATAAAGTTCCTAAAATATTTTATAGCCCCAAAGTTATTGGTGCAACTTGTGATTTGGTAAGAGTGATGTGTTATGATATGTATTACGCTCCAGGAAAAAATGATAAAAACTCTTTAACTCGGGATGATTGTCAGGGAATCGGGCCAACTTCTAATTATCCATGGACAAAAGAAGCTATGACTTATTGGACTAAATATGTTCCTAAAGATAAACTAATAATGGCGTTGCCCGCCTATTCTAACGATTATACAATGGACGTGAATAGTACAGGAAAACAAGTTTATGCGCCTATTCCAGATAGTGTAAAAGGTACCTTACAATCACCAACCTGGCAGTGGTATGAAAAAATAAATATTTATCTATATAATGATTTGAAGGGGAAAACTCATTTGTTTTACGCAAGTGATCAAAAAAGTACTAAAGCCTTACTTAAAATAGGTGATGAATTAAATATTTATAACATTGGCTTTTGGCATTTTGG
Source organism: Hanamia sp. (assembly GCA_036565505.1). Taxonomy (GTDB): domain Bacteria; phylum Bacteroidota; class Bacteroidia; order Chitinophagales; family Chitinophagaceae; genus Ginsengibacter. The sequence continues at coordinate 1,802 of DATCMY010000174.1, read as the reverse complement.
CTCCGTTGATCCCAAAACGTGGAATATAGTAAGAGAATGGATAAATAAGTGAGACAAAAAAGAGCGCTTTTTTAATCAACATTAACTATATATTTGAATTACCGGAAAATTCACCATCTTCTTATTTAATGCGAAATGTAAGACGTCTTTATAAGTGCTTAATGATTTAATAATCAAAATCATTATTTTCATGCTTTCATTTAATAAATATCAACCGAAAATGCTGTCCGGAAATACTATTGGATTTTCTGAAAGGGATGGGTTAGAGAAAGATATTGAAGTAGGAGCCAGGCTTGCCTCGCTTGATTTTTACAGGGGCCTTATCATGGTTTTTTTAATGCTTGAAAGCACGGGATTATATGAACATCTTAACGAGATGACTATGGCTTCGGATATTCATCCGTTAGTAACTCAATTTTTTCATCACCCATGGCATGGGTTGCATTTTTGGGATTTAATACAGCCCGGATTTATGTTCATTGCCGGGGTAGCAATGGCTTTTTCTCTTTATAAACAAACTGCCCAGGGAGTTCCATGGAAAAAGCAGGCTTCAAAGGCTTTTAAGCGAAGTGGCTGGTTGTTTTTTTGGGGTGTATTGGATTATGCAGTAAGAGGCGATCATTTATCTTTTGAGCTTTGGGATGTATTAACTCAATTGTCATTTACCTTGTTAGTGGCGTTTCTTATTTTTCGTTGGAAAAGCAGTTATCAATTACTTTTTAGCTTTGGCTTATTGATTCTTACTGAATGTATTTACCGTTATACGAATATTCCGGGCTTTAATCAGCCTTTTACAGATCAGCATAATTTTGGTAATTACATAGATGTAATATTAATGAACAAGATTAATCCCGGAGGATGGGTTGCAATTAATTGCATCCCCACAGCTGCACATACAATATGGGGTGCTGTAGCTGGTAAGTGGCTGCTTACCTTACCGGATATTAAGAGTAAGCTACAACGGATTTTTATTTTTGGAATCGTGGCATTAGTGATTGGATACGGGATGGATCTCTCAGGCATAACGCCTATCATTAAACGAATTGCCACTTCTTCTTTTACCCTTGTTTCTGCGGGGTGGTGTTTGTTGGGATTGGGATTGCTTTACTGGTGGATTGATGTGTTGGAACATAAACGGTTTCTGAATTTTTTTCTTATCGTTGGTATGAATTCCATTTTCATTTATATCTTTTTTGAAATTGTAGTGAGCCGTTGGTTGGGAGATTATCTCAGCGTTATTGTAAATGGGTTAATATCACCTGTCGGATTATCGCAACAAGCCATTAAGATTATAGCATCTCTTGTGATATTTTCTGTTGAATGGGCCTTGTGCTTTTGGCTATACAGAAAAAAAATATTTTTTAAGTTGTAAAATAAAAATATTTCCGGATCAGATTTTCATTTAGTACCAGGGTTAAATTATTCCCATTTTTGTTTGATTTTAAAAATTTACGCAACCGGTTGATTGATTAAAGCAAACGGTTGATTTGTATGTTCAACAAAATTATCTGTTTTCTTACTGAATGTCTTTCTATACTTTTATCACAAATTCTATTTGATATCATTAAATCAAATTTCTTCATCATAGAAATTTTGCTTTGACCTAATTTTAATATTTTAAAAATGAAAAAGTTGATACTGTTTATTCCAATTGCGCTGTTATCATTTATTCTCCCGGCTTATTTATTTGGCCAGGTAGTCCAATCCGGTTATTCTTCTGAGGGTAGCCACCAGGTTTTTACCCTTTCGAACGATAAGGTTACTGAAAAAGTAATGGTTGATAATGATGTACTGCATGGTGA
>DATCMY010000173.1:0-6330 GCA_036565505.1 Hanamia sp. | reverse complement strand
CACATCTCTTGGCACTGCTTCAAAATTTAATTTAAGTTTACTACCTGCAATTATTCCATTAACAACAGAAGTTGTTGCTGTGCATCCTCCGGATGTTGAGATAGTTACTGTTATGGTATAACTTCCAGCAGCAAATGTGTGTGTAGGATTTGCAAGTGTAGAAGTTGCACCATCACCAAAATCCCACAAATAACTTGTTACAGGATCTACAGAATTTACATTGGCAGTAAATGCAAATGAAAGAGGAGCACAATCTTTAAAGGGCAAATTGGGTATGTTAACTGTGGCGCCCTGTAGTTTTATGTAACCGGGTTTAATTAAAGAATCCTTACATCCCGCAGCATTTGCACCAACAAGTTTTACATCATAAACTCCTAATGAAGTATAAGTGTGTGAAGGGTTTTGCTGAGTTGATGTTGTGCCATCACCAAAATCCCAAAAATAATTAGCTACTACAGCAGGACTTGTAAAATTTACAGTTAAAGGCGCTGTGCATGATCCTGTTTTATCTGCCGAAAAAGTTATTACCGGTTTAGGTAAAACATTTATTGGTTTTGAAATAGAATCTGCACATGTTCCAAAACCTGCAACTAACTTAATAATAAAATTACCTGTTGTATTGTATGTTTTAGTTGGATTAATTGCAGTAGAACTTGTACCGTCACCAAAATCCCATGTTGCGTTTGCAGGTATTGGGGTGCTGGTATTATTAATAGTTAAAGGAGTGCCATCGCAAATAATTGCAGGAATTGAAAAATCTGCTTTCACACTACCAACAGTAATGGCATTTACTTTTATAATTGTATCAGTGCATCCCGTAGGATTAATCACTATAAGCTTTACTGTATAAGTTCCGGCTGTTGTATAAGTATGTACAGGATTAATTAACACCGATGTTGTACCATCGCCAAAATCCCATTGATAGGTCAGGGCGCTTCCTGTTGAGGTATTTGTAAAACTAACTAAAGAAGGAACTGTACATGAATTTGGTACACTAAAAGTAAAACCCGCTTTAGCACCATTTCCTATCTTAATATATTGAGGTTTTGTAACTGTAGTAATACATCCAAAACTATTGGTAACTCTTAACGATGCATTAAAATTTCCTGCACCAAGGTAAGTGTGTTGTGGGCTTTGGGTAGATGAAAGATTGCCATCACCAAAATCCCATTCCCATTTACTAATACTGCCGCTCCCTGCAATGCTTTGATCAGTAAATTTAACAGGCAAAGGAAAACATCCATTTAGAGGAGTTGCATTAAAGTTTACAGAAGGTACTGCATACACAGTAATAAACTGGCTTTTTATAATTTGATCAGACCCATTAGCATCGGCTACAACCAACTTTATATTGTATTGTCCCGGGGCAAAATAAGTAACTGCAGGATTTTTTAAAAGGGAGATAGTTCCATTTCCAAGATCCCATTTCCAACTGGTGGGGTTGCCTGTAGACAGATCAGTAAAATTTACAAGAAGTGGTACACAACCTGATATTGGAGTTGCAGAAAAGTTTGCACTTAACTGTGCCCTGCAAATAAATGCCTGAAAAAGTAAGATAAAAAACAGAAGCCATTTGCAGATACCTGCTTTACGGACTACCATTGGATTTGCTTGGTTTTTATAATGATGCTTGGACTGACAGGTTGTTCTCCGTCACTTATTAATAACTGAATATTTTGAAAAAAATTGTATTGAATGATACAATTTTTAACTCATCGGGGATAAATAAACGCTGAGTGGGAAATAATGCAAAAAAAATAAAAAACTATTGTTTTATCATATGCAAAACCAAAGGCTCTGTTGTGCCCCAGGGCGCCAGTTCCATTTGAGGAAATGCTTTTTTTGTAAAGCGCCATTCCCTGTTTAAAAAAACAAATTCTGTAGGAATATTAGGCAGTGTTATTACGAGTTTACTATAATCACTATTACTGCTCCATGTTCCTGTATATGTATTTACACCTTTTGTAGCCTGGGCAGGACCATGATAGTAATCGGTTTTCAACATCTTAAAAGTATAGCCGGTATAATTTGCGGTAATATCAGTACCATTATCTGTTGCAAAATTTATTAAAAAATTCTGGTTAAGAACATTCGCTTCAAAATACTGTTCCAAAATTGTGCTGGTGCCCGTTCCGTTTACGGCATTCTGCAATTCTTTTGAGCAGGAAGTGAAACAAAAGACGGCAATAAAAAAAAGTAAAATGGATTTACTGAGAGATAAAATTTTATTCATTGGTTTTTCTTTGGGCTATATAAAGATAATCTCTTTGTTTTGTAAGATAATAATTTTAAAGCTCATTAATATCTATCAAACGTATTCCGTGTACATTCACTGTAATGAAATTATTTTTTTTATAAATGAGAACATTTGCTATAAATATCCGTATATAAAATGTAGAAAAACGAGATTGAGATAATTACTTAACTTGAAAAAAAAAGCCCGTATGCCAGTTAACTGCCTGAAAAAAAAAATGTTATCTCTTTTATTCTTTTTTTCTTCTGTGGCCTATGCACAACAATTTGGAGGCAATCCTCCATCAATAAAATGGAACCAGGTAAATACTCCTGCATCAAGAATTATTTTTCCGCAACAAATGGACTCGTCTGCTGAAAGAATTTCAAATATCATTTCTTATCTGAACAGGTCAACACAAAATACTATAGGTACAAAACAGAGAAAGATAAACTTAGTGTTGCAAAATCAAACTACAATTTCCAATGCGTATGTAAATTTAGGCCCCTTTCGCAGTGAGTTTTTTTTAACGCCTTTGCAAAATAGTTTTGAGTTAGGAAGTCTGCCATGGCCCGACCAGCTTGCCATTCATGAGTACAGGCATGTACAGCAGTACAATAATTTTAACGTAGGATTATCTAATCTTTTAAGAATATTATTTGGCGATGAAGGCCAGGCGCTTGCAAATAATGCTGCCATACCAAACTGGTTCTTTGAAGGCGATGCCGTGTTTAATGAAACCAATGTAAGCCAGCAGGGGCGTGGAAGATTGCCTTTTTTTTATAAGGACTACCGCTCTTTATGGCTGGCCAATAAAAAATATAGCTGGATGAAATTGCGCAATGGATCTTACAAAGATTTTATTCCTGATCATTATGCTTTGGGATATTTATTGGTGGCCTATGGAAGAGAAAAATACGGCGATGATTTCTGGAAGAATGTAACCCACGATGCTGCTGCCTACAAAGGTTTGTTCTATCCTTTTCAAACCGCAATAAAAAAATACGCAGGCAAAAATTATATTGAGTTTAGAAATGATGCGCTCAATTATTTTAAAAATAAGCTGGAGCAAAAAAAACAAATTACTCCCTTTCATAAACAATTTATCAATCAGGAATTTCCTTCTTTTACTGATGGCAATACAATTGTTTATGTGCGATCAGATTATAAACATATCCCAACATTCGTGATAAAAACCGGCAATTCAGAAAAGAAGATCAGGGTAAGAGATGCATCTATTGACAATTATTTTTCTTACAGAAACGGAAAAATTGTTTACGCCTCCTATCGTTCTGATAGTCGCTGGAGTTACAGAGATTACAGTGATCTGCAGGTATTGGATGTTGCCACAGGCAGTCAACGATCTGTTACCAATCACACAAAATATTTTTCGCCTGATATAAGCAATGATGGCAACACTATAGTGGCTGTGCAGGTTTCAGCCAATGGGAAATCAAATTTGCAACTACTAAATGTTTCTGATGGGAGTATAAAATCTTCCATTCCAAATCCTGGCAATTTATTTTATACTTATCCAAAATTTTATGGAGATAAAATAATTTCTACAGTAAGAAACCCATCCGGTAAAATGTCTTTGGCAATTATTAATCCTGAAAATGGAAATCCAGAATTTGTAACACCTTTTTCCTACAATGTAATTGGATTTCCAACAGTATTTAATGATACAATTTATTTTTCTGCTGCGCATGGAGAAGAAGATAATTTATTTGCCTGGTCAATCAATAATAAAAAATTATTTTCATTACGATCTGATCTTACAAAAGATGGCATTGGGAAATATCAGCCATCAGTAAATACAAATAAAATTGCGTGGACAACCTTTACAGCCAATGGTTACAGCTTACAGGAGGCAGATAAAAATTCAACACTTTGGCAGGAAATACCTCCTGATCAATTTGCAGGAAAACTTTCAAATTTTGGAATTGACATTCTTGATAAAACCAATGCTGATCTGCTGGCTTCTGTTCCGCATGAAAATTTACCGGTTTCAAAATATCGCAAATCATTTGGCTTATTAAATTTTCATAGCATCGAACCATTGGTTGATGATCCTGAATATTCCTTAACCCTGGTAAGTGAAAATATTTTAAACACCTTGCAATCGCAATTAGCATTTACATACGATCGCAGCGAACAGTGGAAGAGAATCGGTTTTACTTCAGTGTACGGCGCATTATTTCCATACCTCTCTGCAGGCGTTGATTATACGATTGACAGAAGAGGAAGGTATCACAACAAAACCGTTTACTGGAACGAACTTGAGCCTCATGGAGGTTTTAATATTCCATTGAATTTAAGCAAAGGAAGATCGCTTACATTTCTAAATATTGGGAGCAGCTATATTTATAATCAATCAAACTTTAAAGGAGTTTATAAAGATACTTTAGGCAAGATCTCTTACAGTTACATCAATAATTTTTTTACGATCACCAATCAAATACAAAAAGCAAAACAAAATATATACCCAAGGCTTGCACAGAGTTTATCTCTCAGCTATAAACGTACGCTCACAAACTATGAAGGCTCACAATTTGTCGCCAATGGAAACCTCTACCTGCCGGGCTTTTTAACCAATCATAACATAGTTTTTAATGCAGCTTATTTAAAAAAAGATACTATTGGCCAGCTTAATTTTTCCAGCGGATTTCCTTTTTCAAGAGGATACCAATCAGAGAATTTACATGAAATGATAAAGTGGGGAGCCAATTATCACTTGCCATTATTATACCCCGATGCAGGCTTTGCTAACATCGTTTATTTTTTAAGAGTAAGAGCAAATTTATTTTACGATCATACACATGTAAATGATTTTTTTACTAACGGAACAACCTTTAGCGCCAATTTTAGATCAACCGGTGCAGAATTATTTTTTGATACCAAATGGTGGAACGAGGATAATGTAACTTTCGGCATTCGCTATAGTTATTTATTAGACAAGGATCTTTTGGGAGCCACCGGCAAAAACAGGTGGGAGTTAATTTTACCGATTAATATATTCAATCTATAGTCAGTTTCAAACATTTCCTGTTCTTTATTTTTTCTGAAGCCACATTATTATTGTGGCATGATTTTATATTACTGTATTTAGTACAAACATTAATATTTGAGTAACGAAAAAAAATTAATTATGAGTAACGAAGTAATTTTAGAAAGGAAAAAACCACATTTTATTTCCACTGAATTTAATGCGCAACGCATAATAGTTCAACAATACCAATCCGATGCTAACTTAAACATGACCACAAAAATTTTAAAAGGATTAGTTTTTACTGCATTGGCTTCAGTAGCATACTTATTTTTTAATAAGCAAATTAAAGAGACAAGAAAAAATAAAGAAGCACTTGCTTACGAGGTTTGGTGATCATTCTGCTACAGTTCCATCTTTAAAAATAATTTTTTGAGGATTCCATAAAACCCGCAGGTCAACAAGTTCTTTTGATCTTATGCGTTTATCATTTTCATTGCCGGCATCATAAGCAATGGTATAAGTTTTTTTTACAATTGAATTTGATGCCAGTTCTTCATCCAATACAATTTGTATATTTTTTATTTCCCTGTCTAAAAGATCGTTCAGGCTTATGTTTCCCACAACCATCTTAATATTTTTGGGTGACGTATTTTGGAAAGTGACAGTGTAACTAAAATAATCTTTGTTGTTAACCTTTGTAAATATTTTCTCAGTCAGCATTACTTTCAAGTAGGCGCTCATTCTTTCCCTCATTGCATCCTTTTCCATATTTAGTTGATCAGTTTGATCGGTATTAGCTTTTCGTATCTCTTTTATTTTCTCAAGAATTTCATCGTACGTTTTTCCCTCCAGATCATTCCCTGCAATTTTAGAAAGAGCAATATATTTTGTCAATAATTCAATATCCTCATAACTAACTTTATTGCTTTCTCTTATTGCCGCAATATCCTGCACGTAAGTTGTGGCGTTGTATGTTTTATCCATAGGATCATTGCACGAAGAAAAAATTAATGTTAGAAAAAAAGTGAACAATATCAATGAATAACTTCTCATATTATTAAATAAATAAACGGCTAAAATAGATAAAGTATTTATATAGACGTAACAG
>DATCMY010000172.1:0-15144 GCA_036565505.1 Hanamia sp. | reverse complement strand
TTGAGCGTGGGCATTGAAGATGCGGGTGATTTGATTGCTGATCTGGGGAAGGCGATAGGGTAATGGTCTGATACGCTCCGCAAAAATTAAAACCTTTCCTTATAATTCGATTTACAGAGTATTTGATACAAAAATTCAAATCATTGCTGTATTCCATCACTCAAGAAATCCAAAAGAGTGGAGAAAGAGAAAATAAGATATGAACTGAAAGCCTTTCTTGATAAAAAAGTTATGGAATTCAATAATCCTTCTTTCATTAAGGAAGATCCAATCTGCATTCCACATTTATTTTCACAAAAACAGGATATAGAAATTGCAGGTTTTTTTGCTGCAGTATTTGCATGGGGAATCCGCAAAACGATCATCAACAAATGCAAATTGCTTTTGCAATTAATGGATAATGCACCTTATGATTTTTGCATCAATCATACAGATCAGGATCTTAAAAACTTAGAAGGATTTTGCCATCGTACTTTTAATGATACTGACTTGTTGTATTTTATTTCTTTTTTAAAATTTCATTATTCGAAACATAAATCACTCGAATCTGCGTTTTTCAACAATTCAACAATTCAGCAAACGGAGAATTTGCATACTATAGAAACCGCTTTAAACTATTTTTATCAATATTTTTTTTCACTGGAAGATGTGCCTGCAAGGACAAAAAAGCATATTGCATCTCCACAAAAAAATTCAAGTTGTAAACGACTGAACATGTTTTTAAGATGGATGGTACGAAATGATAATAAAGGGGTTGATTTTGGTATCTGGAAAAAAATTTCACCTTCACAATTAATTTGTCCTGTAGATGTGCATGTAGCAAGAGTTGCCAGGCATTTTAATTTATTAAAAAGAAAACAAGTGGACTGGCAGGCAGTGCTTGAATTAATGGAAGAGCTGAAAAAGTTTGATAAAACTGATCCGGTAAAATATGATTTTGCATTGTTTGGGTTAGGGGTTTTGGAAAGATATTGATGTGTTATTGATTGCTTAATTTTTTAAAAAATGGTTGGTTTAGAATATCAATGAAGATCAGTAGTATTGATGTTTTTATTCCGTTATGAAATTTTAATAAATTCGTTAAATGCATTCAGAAGATCAAATATCAATTCCTGATAAAATTATTGTTGTTACTAATTCCATTGGTGAAAAACCTGCCGGTGAAATACGGGAAAAATTGATGGATTTGATTAATAATTTGATCAATAAAGATTTTCAGGCACTGGTGCAATTACTTTATAGAATAGATGTTGATGAGAAAAAAATCAGGCTTTATCTAGGCCAAAGTAAAAATGAAGATTCCGCTTCAATTCTTGCCGATATGATTATTGAAAGGCAATTACAAAAGATCGAAAGCAGGAAAAACTTCGGTGCATCCAACAACAATGAAAGTGATGAAGAAAGATGGTAATTTATTTCCTGGCAAACATTATTTTCTTTACCTCTTCTTTATTTTCTTTTCCATTTTTTAAATCGAATTCAGTTCTGAATATTTTATCCCAAAAATGTGAGCTTACCCCAAATCCTTTTTCATCACTTTTGTAATGATGAAGATGATGATTGCGCCAAATGGGTTTCATCCATTTAAATGGCGGATTCCAGGCATGTATGGCATAATGCATACTTCCATAAAGAAGATAACCTAATATAAATCCCGGGAAAAAACCAAAAACATGTTCTTGCATAATGGCATACATCAACAGAAAGACAATTGAAGAGATGATAATACTTGGTACAGGTGGCATAAACAATCTTTGCCTGTCTCTTGGAAATTCATGGTGATTGCCATGCAAAACATAATTGACCCTTTTTGCGCTGGGATTATTACTTACCCAATGGAAAACAAAACGGTGCATCATGTACTCAAAAAATGTCCAGAAAAAAATACCGCTTAAAAAAAGAATTGTAATTCTGAGCGTAGTGAAACCAATATTATACCATGCATAATAGGGTAATAAAATGATAACAGGGAAATATAATCCCCAGATTACAAGGGGATGTGTTTTGGTAAAATACTCAAGAAATTGGTTTCTAAATATTTGCGCTTGTCCTTTGTTATGAATTTTTTCAAATTTCATATACCGATATTTAGTTATTCAAAATTACACCAAAAGTGTTCCAAATTTTTATCTTATTGGAACCACGATTGAAAAAAATATCCTTTTAATTTTGTGAGATTTGCCATGTATTTGTTCATTCTTAATCATTTATCTTGCACTTCCATTAAAAAATTTATTGATGAAATTAGTTTCTTATTTAAAAGAAGATCATGCGCAATTAGCCATTTTAGTTAATGGTATATTGTACGATACCGATATGCTGCATCCCAATTTACCGGTTACAATGACGATGTTTTTAAATTATTGGGAAGATGTTTTCCCAATTGCTCATTCCATCAATCGAATTTTGATAGAAGGCACTACCAGGTATAGGGGAATACCTATTGAAGATGTGGAAATTTTCGCACCTGTTCCTAACCCTACTAGTTGCCGCGATGGTTATGCATTTCGTCAACATGTGGCTTCGGCGAGGCGTAACCGCCGTGTAGAAATGATTCCGGAATTTGACCAGTTCCCGGTTTTTTATTTTACCAACCATAATAGTATTATCGGTCCGGGAGAAATTGTTTGCATGCCAGACCATTTTCATAAACTTGATTTTGAACTGGAAGCTTCAATCGTAATTTGTAAGCCCGGTAAAAATATAAAAGCCTCCGAAGCTGATGAATATATTGGTGGCTATATGATCATGAATGATATGAGCGCGCGTGGATTGCAACTTGAAGAAATGAAATTAAATCTTGGCCCTGCGAAAGGAAAAGATTTTGCAACAGTGATAGGTCCAATGCTTGTGACGCCGGATGAGTTAGAAGATTTTAAAATTCCTGCAAAAGAAAACCATACAGGGAATGCTTATAATTTATCAATGAAATGTTGGGTAAATGGTGTGCAGGTAAGCGAGGGGAACTTAGGCGATATGGATTGGACTTTTGCAGAAATTATTGAGCGTTGCAGTTATGGTGTACAGTTATACCCCGGTGATGTGATTGGCAGTGGAACTGTTGGTACGGGCTGTTTTCTTGAATTGAATGGAACCGGAAAATTAAATGATCCGGAGTACAAAGAAAAGTGGTTGCAGGAAGGCGATGAAGTAGAAATGGAAATTGAACAGTTGGGTAGATTAAAAAATACAATTGTAAAAGATGAAAGTGAATTTTCTATTTTGGCATTGAAGAAAATGTAATACCATCTTGATTTAATAAGTAGTCCAAAGGACTACGTTGAAATCTTAGATGGTATTATGCCGATAGAAAAAAGCATTGGACTATTTGATGCTATAATCGGTATAAAGCCTTGATCCACGAAAAGGAAAACAATACTTTCCGGCTTGAAAACAAAACGTCCGGTTTGGGATAATAAAATACATCTCTTTTGGACCGGCAGGCCGTATCTACACAATCTCTTTCACTACATTGGCAATTAGATGAGGTTTGCCTAAAGTATAGTAATGCAATACAGGCGCACCGGCTTTTTTAAGTTCCTTAGATTGTTGTAATAACCATTCTGTGCCTACGATTTCTACATCCGCATCTGTTTTGCATTTAATAATTTCATTGCTTAATTCTGTTGGAATATCAACATGAAAAGTGCGCGGAAGTACAGAAAGTTGTTTTTTGGTAGTGATGGGTTTTAAGCCTGGAATAATAGGTATTTCAATACCTGCAGCCCTGCAGCTTTTTACAAATTCAAAATATTTGCTATTGTCAAAAAACATTTGGGTTGTGATATAATCTGCCCCGGCATCTACTTTCATTTTTAAATATCGCAAATCGCTTTGAAGATTGGGTGCTTCAAAATGTTTTTCAGGATATCCGGCAACTCCAATGCAAAATTTTGTTTTATAACCATCACGAATATCTTCTTCAAGATAAATACCATGATTTAAATTTACCGCCTGTTTTATAAGATCTATAGCATAAGAATGACCATTTTTTTCAGGCTCAAATAAAGTTTCATTTTTTGGCGCATCACCGCGCAATAAAAGCACATTATCAATTCCCAGGAAAGCGAGATCAATCAATGCATTTTCAGTTTCCTGGATATTAAAACCCCCACAAATTAAATGCGGTACAGCATCCACTTTATAATGGTTCATTATGGCCGCGCAAATACCCACAGTACCAGGGCGCTTGCGCACTTCAATCTTCTCAAAAGTTCCGTCTGCTCTCTTTTTAAAAACCTGTTCGCTTCGGTGATAGGTTACATTGATAAAGGCAGGTTTAAATTCCATCAGGGTATCTAAATGATTGTAAATAGATTCAATGGTTTTACCTTTTAATGGCGGAAGTATTTCAAAAGAAATGACGGTGTCTTTTGATTCTTTTATATGGTCAGTTACTTTCATTTTTTTTAAATAGATGCAAACTTAAGTTGTAATGAGAAAAAAGCAATGAATCAAAAATTTAAAGTTGTTTTCTCTGGATTCTTACGGCGTTTAAAATCGCTAATAATGCTACGCCCACATCAGCAATTACAGCTTCCCACAATGTAGCTATTCCTTCTGCTCCTAAAATCAACACAATCATTTTTACCGATAAGGCCATCATTATATTTTGCCAAACAATATTCCTGGTAATTTTTCCGATTTTTATTGCTGTTACAATTTTAGAAGGCTGGTCATTTTGAATAACTACATCGGCAGTTTCAATAGTAGCATGACTTCCCAATGCGCCCATTGCTATTCCCACATCTGCCAGGGCAATTACAGGAGCATCATTTACGCCATCACCGGCAAAAGCGATTCTTCTTCCTTTATGTTTTAATTGCTGCACCATTTCTAATTTATCTTCCGGCATAAGATTGCCAAAAGATTGATCAATACCAAGTTGTTTTGCCACATTATTTGCCACAATTTGTTTATCGCCCGAAAGCATAATGGTTTCAATATTCAGCCGGTGTAATCCTTTGATGGTTTCAATGGCATCTTCCTTTATTTCATCGGCGATAATGATATGGCCGGCATAAATTTTATTAACAGCAATAGCAACTACAGTATCAATTTCTTCATTTATTTCTGAAGGAAAATTAATATGGTACTTCTCTAACAATTTTAAATTCCCCGCTACTATTTCTTTCCCGTCAACAATTCCTTTCAATCCCATTCCCGCAATCTCTTCTACGTCGGTTACGGCAGCGCTATCTAATTTATTACCTGCATAATCGGCTATTGCTTTTGCTACCGGGTGTGTAGAATGTTTCTCCAATGATGCGGCAAGTGTTATCAATTCATCCTGAGAAATTTTCCCGGTATAAACTTTTTGGACTTTAAAAACTCCTTTGGTCAATGTGCCTGTTTTATCAAAAACGACTGTATTTACTTTGGTCATGACATCAAGAAAATTGCCACCCTTAAACAAAATTCCATTGCGGGAAGCAAGGCCTATTCCACCAAAATAACCAAGCGGAATTGAGATTACCAAAGCGCATGGACAGCTGATTACCAGGAAAACCAAAGCTCTGTAAAACCATACATCAAAATGATATATCTCAACAAAAAAATAAGGAATAAGGCATAACGCCATTGCAAGAAAAAAAACAATTGGCGTATAAACTTTTGCAAACCGTGAAATAAACAATTGCGTTGGCGATTTTCGGGCGGTGGCATCCTGCACCATTTTTAAAATTCTGCTGAGGGCACTGTCTTTGAATAATGCAGTTACACGTAATTTCACAACTGTATTGAGATTGATCATTCCCGCATAAATAAGGTCTGATTTGTATTTGGATACCGGTTTACTTTCCCCCGTGAGTGCGGAAGCATTAAAAGACGCTTTTTCAGAAATCAATTCACCATCCAATGCAACTTTTTCTCCATGGCGAACCATTATAATTTCATTTAATTTTATTTCGGACGGATGAACAATAAGCTGTTCATCATTCTTCAAAACGGTAACTTCATTGGGCCTGATGTCTAATAAAGCTTTAATATTCCTTTTCGCGTTCCTGACGGCAGTATCCTGAAACCATTCCCCAATGCAATAAAAAACCATTACTGCGACGCCTTCACTATATGCGCCGATATAAAATGCGCCTAAAGTAGCCCCACTCATTAGTACAAATTCATTAAAAATATTACCTCTTATTATATTCCTGTAGGCAAGTTGTAAAATATTGCTACCGGCTAGTAAAAAAGCAAAAGCATGTATCAAAAAATCAATCCAAGTAACAGGGACTGTATTAAAAGCATGTTTTAATACCAACATAGTTATTAAAATGAATAAAGCTAAAAGGAGGTTCCAGTGTTCTTTCCAGCTTTCCTCAATTTCAGGAATATCATGGCTGTGCCCATCATGTTCGCAGTGATTGCACGAGATGTTTGTATTGGCTGTATTTATTTTATCGCCGTTTTGCAAATCAATACTTTTTTTTATTTCAATATTTTCCTCCATAATATTTATTGAATAAAAAATGCAAGAATGCCGGTTGCCACTAAGGTAACGCCGGTAATAATTCCCGCATTATGTTCTAAAGTATGCCAGTTCAGTTTTAACACACCCTTGTAGGCGAACCTAACCAGGAGCACCATACCTGCCGTGGTAATTATTAAGTATAATGCTGCTATAAACCAGATAAGCCATTTGGCTTGTGTACCCGCTAATAAAAAGTAAGCTTCAATTTCCATACAGGGTGATAAAAACATAGCCAGTACCAAAGCGAGAATAATTTTCTTTTTTGATTTCTTCTTTTTAATGTCATCATCCAGGTGAAAATGTTTGTGATTATGATGGCGGTAAATAAAAATAATGCCTAGTAAAATTAATATAGACGGTGCAATAAAATGTGTAAAATGATCTATTTTATTTGCCATTTGAGCTCCAAGAAAACCCAGCAAAAATCCTATTATAACAGTACTTAATCCATGAGCAATTGCGGAGATAAATGTTACTTCCGTAACTTCCCGCACCGACCACTTTTCTTTACGCCCAATAGCGATTACCGGCAACCAATGATTAGGGATAGTGGCATGCAAAAGACTTAGAATGAGACTGCCGGTAATAATACTGAACATTAATAAAATTTATAAGAAGATAGATATAAAATCAATATTTACTAAAGGGAAAATAGAAAATAATGTGCAAGATAGTTTCCTGCTTTCTTTTTCAGGAAAATTATTTGTTATAGTTGACTAATAGCAGAATTGATTACTTTGAGATGAAAGTAAAATAAAAAAACCTCTGTAATTTTATTTACAAAGGCTCATTATTTTAATGCTGTAGGGGAAGTACAGCAACCTACTTTTTCTCTCTTTTTCTTTGGGTGAAAACTAATACTTAAAATCCTTTGTGGTAAAGGCTTTTATTTATCTATCTTTAAAAAAAGATAAAAATAAATTAAAGTTTTAGTGAAACTTATAGTGAAACTGTATTATCTTTATGGAAACTTTAAATCATGCCACGTCAACCAGAAGTTCACTTCAGATTAAAACCAGCGGATGAAAACGGGAAAAGCATTATTTACCTGCAATTTCTTTATAATAAAAACAGATTGTTCTTTTCGTTCGGGCAATCTGTAAAGTCAGGAGATTGGAATAAAGACAAGCAAAGGGTAAAAAAGAAGGACACAACAACCGCGGACGGAAAATTTGCCCTTAATGCTCTATTGGATAATTTAAAAAAGGTTTGTGAGAAAACTTACAATGAATCTTTAAAGGATGGAATCCCGAA
Source organism: Hanamia sp. (assembly GCA_036565505.1). Lineage (GTDB taxonomy): Bacteria > Bacteroidota > Bacteroidia > Chitinophagales > Chitinophagaceae > Ginsengibacter. The sequence continues at coordinate 7,421 of DATCMY010000172.1, read as the reverse complement.
ACCTGAAAAAATAAAAGAGGCATTAAAGGCTTTTATTGATCAAAACCATTCAGATAAAACCGGTCCGACTCTTTATTCTCTTGCTGAACGTTTTGTTGCGGGAGAAATAAAAAACAAGGGCAAAGAAAAAAGTAAAGGAAGTTTACAAAATTATAGTGCTGTTATGAAGCACTTGAAAAATTTTGAAGCAAAAACAAAATACAAAATTGATTTTGATACTATTACCCTGGACTTTTTTTATAAATACACTTCTTACTTGAAGAATGTAGAAAAATTGGCGGTGAATACCATTGCAAAAGATATTTCAATATTGAAAGTTTTTATGGGTGAAGCTGTGGATCTTGGTTATACAACAAATATGCAATTCAGGCACAATAAGTTTTCTTTTTCTGAAGTAGAAACAGACCAGGTTTATCTATCTGAAAAGGAGCTCAATGATTTATACAAGTTTGAAATAACTAACAACAAATTGCAGCAAGTAAGGGACCTGTTTATTTTTGGCGCCTGGGTAGGTTTAAGATTTTCAGATTTTAGTAATATAAAGCCGGAAAACATTGTGCAAATTGAGGGAGATTCTTTCATTAAGATTATCACTAAGAAAACAAAGGAACTTGTGATTATCCCCTGCAATCCTGTGGTATTGGAGATATTTGAAAAATACAGCCACAACGCTAATAAGCTGCCCAAAACGATAAGTAACCAAAAGTTTAATACTTATATCAAAGAAGTTTGCGAAATGGCAGGATTGGCTGAAACAGGCCGTTTAAGCAATAATCCGGAGGAACCGCTTTACAACGTTATTTCATCACATACCGCGCGCCGATCTTTTGCGACCAATTACTATCTGCAGGGATTCCCCACACTTGATCTAATGAAGATTACTGGCCACCGAACAGAAAAGGCATTCCTTAAATACATACGTGTAAGTAAATTGGATGCTGCTAAAAGATTAAGCGCTCACATGAAAAAAAGATGGAGTGAAAAAATTCTGAGGGTTGCATAGATATTTTTTAATAGTAAATAAATAATTATTCATTTATCTATAAAATTTCAAACTTAAACATCATGACAACAGAAGAGAGAGAACTTTATTTTTTATTATTTCAAAAGCAGGCGAGAGCAAAAATCTTATTTAAAAAATTTTTAAACTCCCCCGAGTGGTTACTTCAATCTATTCTTGAAAAAGAACAGTATTTTCAAAGTTACCTTTCTTTGTTCATCATGGAAGGAGAGCCATTTAGCGAAGACTAACATCAGTAAACAATAAGGGGCCACCGTTTGGACAGTACCCCTTGTATTAATAACAATTAAATAATCATTATCATGAACACAAAAGTAAAAAAAACCGGCAATGCAACAAAGAACGCATCGGGTACTAAAAATGAATTGATAAAAAGAATTTCAATGTTAGAAAAGTCGGCAAAATCCAGGGACACCTTAAAGTTTACGATAGATCCCGAAAGAGTATACCATAACATTCATAGTTTTTTTTGATCATTCGTTAATTGCTAATTCTTAAATAGAAAGTTAATTAGAATCGTTTAGCACTTCATTTGAGGTGCTTTTTTATTTTTCAGCCTTCAATGCTTCATAACAGCTTTCGCAAAGATTCATTTTTGTTTCTATAGGTTCATAATTAATAAACACTATAAACAGCCACATTTCTTTACTGGCAATTACGTTTTTACACGCATAGCATATTCTTCCATCGGTCGGCATATTAACCCAGTCAAGTGCTGATGTTATCTGTAATGGGTTTGACATTGACTTAAATTAACGATAAGCAAAGTACGTTTTTACAAGCACTTTGTAGTGAACCTTAAAGCAATTATCAAAAAGTTATTTAATAACAAAATTCACGCTTTTTTCAACTTTGTTTACTACTTCAATTCCTTTGAATCTTCTTTTTTACTTGGGTATTTTTTTGGCAATACCTGTAATAATATTCCCTTCTTTAATCCCTTTCTAAACCCTTGATTTTACTAAAATTTTTAGTGAAAAAATACTAAATTCTTTGTGGATCTTTGAAGTCAACAAAACACATTCAAAAATGGAACTTCAAAACAAAAGGATACTGACTATAGATGAGGCCAGTAGTTACTTAGGATATAAGAAATCCTACGTCCTGCAGATGACCTCATTAGGTGTTTTACCGTTTTCAAAACCCCATAAAAAGATATATTTCGAAAGGGAAAAATTGGAAGACTGGATGCTAAGTAATCCTAATGAGCCTCAAAAAGAAAGCAAAAAAACCAAGGTAACACATGGATAATATTATTCTATCCCCGATACCACTGGACACACTATTGCAGTCGCTAAGGTCCATTATCAAAGAAGAAATTCAGGCAGAGCAGTTAAATGAACTTCAGGAAAAGTTATTGAGCCCTGCAGAGGCATGTAAAATCTTTCAGCCTAAAATCTCTAAACCTACATTAACAAAATGGGCCGATAACGGTTTGATTCAGGAACGTAAAATAGGAGGCAGGATTTTCTTTAAATATTCTGATTTAATAGAAGCAGCAAAGACATTGAAAAAATACAAAAAGCCGGTAGTTACGAGCTGACCGGCTAATTAATTTGAACAAGTGTAATGGATACAAATTTAATAAATAATTACGAGCAAAGGTTAAAAAATCCGGATAAAATAAACGGGTTTGATCCAAAAGATTTTACCGGGGAAAATGAGCCGGATACATTAGAACAAAATAATGCAATAAATAAACTTGTTTATATACCTGATTGGAATAATAAACCTGAAACTAAACCGGCAATATTAAGTCTAAAGGGAGAGCCGATTTTAAGCCATCAGAACACAACAGCAATTATAGCAGCACCCGGCTTTGGTAAAAGCAGTATATGTGAGGCAGCGTCAGCAAGTTATTTAAACCATAATGCTGATTGCTTAGGATTAGAAGTTCATAAAGATTGCAATGGAATTATTCATATAGATTTTGAAAGAACCAATATTGACGTTTGGAATAGCAGATCCCGAATGTGTGATAGAGCGGGAATAAGATATGGACAAGATACCCCAAGAGTGGTATTTGCGGGAATGCGCTCTATTCCAAGATTAAAAGAAAGGCTGGAAGAGATAGAACATTTACTCTTGAACAATCCTTGTGGCCTGCTTGTTTTGGATGGTGCGGGTGATATGGTTACTGATACAAATGACCTGCCTCAAGCTATTGAGTGCAGAATATTTTTAAGAGAATTGACGGTGAAGTATAACCTTTCAATATTAACCACCTTACACCCAAATCCCAACAGTTTTAAGCCTCGTGGCCATATTGGTTCAGAGATCATGCGAGAGGCCGAATCTGTATTAGTAGTGAAGAAAATAGAAAGTGATTGCAAGATTCTTACAACCGATTTTGAGTTTGGCAAGAATAGAAACGGGGCTCATGCTAACTCCGCTTATAAATGGAGCACAGAAAACCACATGTTTTTATCTATTGACATTGATGAACTGAAACACGATAAACAGGAGGCTAAGGATTCGCAAAAAATGGAGTGGACAAAGGACTTGGCTGGGAAAGTCTTGCCCACACCTAATTCTTTAAAAAATAGCGAGTTGTTGTCAAACATAATGATACAAATTAGTAAAACTGAAAGCACTGCAAAAAGAGTATTGAAAGATATGGTTGGGTGGGGTTTTGTCGAAAAACGTAGTGACGGATTTTATAGATTAATTGTATAGGGTTCAAGGGTTCAAAGAGGGTTCAAAGAGGGTTCATTTGAACTTTCAAATAAAAGGGTTCATACCCCCTCTCTTTATAAGAGGGGTGAACCTTTTGAACCCTTACTATTAAAACTTAAAAAGGTTCAAAAAAAATGAATTTATTAGACAAACAAGTTTCTCTTTACACTTCGCACCGGGATAATACCGGTCGGGCGGCTTCGTACCGGCAAATCTTGTTATCCGAATTCGGTAATGATTTTCATATCATTTATGAATTAAGGCAATTGCAGAAAAATTATGAAGATCAAAAGATCAATGATGTTGATTACAAAATAAAAAAATCAGATTTAAAAAGTAAGCTTCAATGCTTTTCACCTTCAGCATTATTACAATCCAGGGCGAAGGGAAATATTATTGAAATAAACAGAACCGGAATAATGCAATTAGATTTTGATTATGCAGATATTCAGGATTATGATATTGAAGAACTAAAACAGGCCGTGTTTTCTTTACCCTTCATTGCGTTTTGTAGCCTGTCTTGCAGTGGCAAAGGATTTTATGCACTTGCATTAATAGCGGAACCGGACCGCCTAAGTGAATATGCAGAACATTGCTTTAAAGTCTTTCAACAATATGGAATTAAAGCGGATACCAGTAAAGGCAGAAATGTAAATGATTTGCGCTATCTGTCTTATGATGCAAATATGCTGATTAGAGAATATCCGGAAACATTGCGTATAAAGCATTTTAAGAAGCAAGAAGCGACTAAACCTTCCTTTGTACCCAACTACACAAAAAAATCTTTTGGCGGCAATGGTGCCCTTATAAATGCAGAATTACAAAAAGTACTTTATGCTAATGTTGGCAGCAGATGGCAAACGGTCCAGCAAGTTGCATACACATTGGGCGGCCTAAATGATAACTCTTTATTGAGCACCATTAATCAAGCGATAAATAGTAATGGTTCATTTACCGGCGAAGAAAATAAATATTTGAAATGTGCTGAAGATTGTTTCCGTGCAGGATCACAAAAACCCTTTCAATAAAATGGAAAACTGGAAACCACTTTTAAAAAGAATGAAGCTTGATAGTATTAAGGACAAAGCACCTGGTTTTTTTGAATTATCCGGAGGCTATGAAATGAAAGTGAAGCCATACCGCGACAATACAGCCAACAGCCTAACAAGTGCCATTATTGATTTTATAAACTTTTCCGGTGGAGATGCTAACCGGATCAATTGTCAGGGCCAAGTAAGGAAGATAAACGGTCGTATGGTATGGACACATGGAAATACTCGTAAAGGGACCGCTGACATACACGCAATCTTTCAAGGCCGGCATATTAGTATTGAAATTAAGATAGATAATGATAAACAAAGCGAACAACAAATAAAAGAAGCTGACAGGATAAGAAAAGCTGACAGGATAAGAAAAGCAGGCGGTTTGTATTTCGTTGCAAAAGATATGCAATCATTTATTGATTGGTGGCAAATGCAATTCACGAAGGATGAATCATTTTTTGAAAACAACAAATATTTACAAAAATGAAAGGACGTACCAATAACCCAAACGGAAGGCCTAAAGGAATACCAAATAAAACCACAACCGATTTAAGGCAATGGATAAATAATTTCATTGATGACAACCGGGTGCAAATTAAAGAAGACTGGCAAAGCCTGGAGCCTAAAGACCGTATTGTATTGTTTGAAAAATTACTCAAATATTCCTTACCCACTTTACAGGCAACAAGCCTAACCACAGACTTTGAAAAGTTGACGGACGAAAATTTGGATGCAATTATTAACCAGCTTAAAAGCGTAAGCCATGGATAGAAAGGACAAAATAAACCTATTAAAAGGAATTCAATCCGGAGCAATATCAATCGAGACTATTCAGCCAAGACTATTTAGGTTAGAAATAAAAACAAGTGGGAATAATGATGGGAAGGGTGAAACTAAATATTTCATTAATAACAAGAAAGTTACCGGAGATTACTATTCGAAAGAAGTTATAAAAAATAATAAAGGAGACCACATTGACATAATGATGGATGGAATGGAGTGGGACGAATGGCGAAACTTTATGAAAAATAAATTAACAAACAAAACCCCATGACCAGAAAAGATAAAATAAAATTATTACAGGAACTTGCAAAAACTTGCAAAAACTTGCAAAAGGCGAAAGAGGCAAGTCGAACTTTTACGAACTTTTACGAACTAAATTTCGGTTATCAAAAAGTGGCAAAAATGCGCCAAGTATTTATGATAGGTACTGAAAAACGGCCAATGAACGAGCCTGATTTATTCCATTGTAAAGATGAAGGGGTAACGTGGCGGATGGATAAATACCCGTTACTTGAAAATATAGACACAGCAAATGTCTTTATTCATAGTGGAATTAATCCGTTTTTAGGAAATAAAAATAGTATCACATTTAAGTAATTACCAACATTAAAAGCAAATTTTATGAGCCAAAACATTATTGACGTATCGTGGGATATTGAAAAGTTTGACCTCCAAACAAAAGAAGTCATTGCCCGGATGGAGGCTGTATATGAATTATCAAAGCAGATATCACAAGCGGCAATTAAACCCGGGAGTAATGGTGGGTATACAGAACTCATAAAGAAAATTGAGCAATTTAATACCCTACAGGGAGATTCCATAAAGCTCACAAAACTACAAGAGCAGGCAGAGCAGGCCAGATTAAGAACACAAAAACTAACACAACAGGCTCTTGAAGCAGAGGCAAAAGCAAGAAAAGCCACAGAACAGGCGAATTTACAAGCAGCTAAGTCCGCCAATGAGCTAAATACTGCTAAATTAACAGAGGTTAAATTAGCATTAGAGCAGGAAAAGACGGATGCGGTTAGGATAAAATCACTTATTGTACAAGAAAGAGAGTTAGAAAGGTTAATTGCCTTGGAAGAGGAACAGAAGGCAGCGAGTGCGGCTAAAATCGTAACCGTTGACGGAGGATCACGTTTTACGGATCAATCACAAACCGGTACAGCCGCACAGGTTACAGAATTTGAAAGACTAAGGCAAGCAGAGGCAGACGCCTCTATGGCGGCTGTGGAGTATGGGAATTCGGTTAATCAAATCATACCTGCTGTAAAGGTAGCTACACAGGCGGATGCAGAATTAGTTAAGGCGCAACTTTTATTAAAAAAAGCCAATAGCGAACAAAACGTTCAATTGCAAGGTTTGAATGCTGAAAGGCAATTAGCTAATAAGGCAGCAAAAGAAGAAGCATTAACTGCATTGGGGTTATTGGGGCCTTATCAGCAACTTTCAAAAGAATACGCTGTTGCTGCTATGAATGCAAAAGATTTAGCAGTTCAATTTGGCGTGGATAGCGTAGAAGCTAAAGAAGCAGCAGCCACAGCCATTGTATTAAATACAGAATTACAAACGATTGATAAAACAGTAGGACAATCACAGAAAAATGTTGGTAACTACGCAAACGGTGTTGAAAAAGGTATGCGTAAGGTTTGGGGCGGACTTCGTAAAATTGCATATATTCTACCGGGAATTGGCATAGCCGGATTACTTTCTTTTGCCGTTGAACCTGTTATTAATTTTTATAAATGGTTAACCAGGGCAAGCGATGCGGCTCAATTATTTGCAGATAAAATGTCAATGCTAAATGATGTACGCAAGGCAGCCGATAAAGATGCAGGAAAAGAAATTGAAGATTTAAAAATACTTTACCAGGGCACAACAGACGTTACCGTTGCCGT
>DATCMY010000171.1:0-7350 GCA_036565505.1 Hanamia sp. | reverse complement strand
GTTATCATTCTCTGGTATAGGGTGAAACTGAGGAAGGTAGAATGCAATAGGTTTTATTTCATTGCTCATTGATGAATCAGTAGTTTTTTATAAAATAGTCTAAGCATCTTTTATGTTTTAATTTTTATCGGAGGAAGGTAGCCTAAAGACATTCAAGTAGTTTTCTATGCAGGTTTTCATTGTAAATTTTTCAGCTGCTTTTAATGCTAATAATGAATGTTTTTCAACTAAAGCAGGGTTGTTAAGGTAATTTTCAATAGCTGCTGAAATAAGATCTACGTCTACTTTACTATTTTGAAGATCAATACAAGTTCCGGCTAATTCCGAGCCCGGGCTCATCATTTCCTTTATAGCACCAACATTGGTTGTAATAACCGGTTTCCCGCAAAATAAATATTCAATGATGGTATTAGGCAGGCTTTCAGCAACAAAATAAGTAGGCAGTATCCCGATATGTACGGCTTTAACTATCTCTACCACATTATTTTTATAACCCAAAAATTGTATTGCAGGGTCATTATATTTTGTTTTTAAATAATCGATGTATGGCCCTTCTCCAACCAAATTCAACGTTAATAAACCGGGATACTTTTTTAGCAGGTGCAACACAGCCAGGATGGCTTCTTCCCATCCTTTTTCTTTTATTCCCCTTGCAGCCATCACTATGTTTAAACATTCCGCTGCCTTATACTTGGTAACATTTCGGGATAAGGGCATTGAAACGCCATAAAATATTTTATGTCTTTCAGAGGCAGGGAATCCATAATTATCTAAAGTTTTTTGATGTTCCGGAGAAGTATAAATTACTTTATCGACACTATCTAATGTAGTTTTTGTTATGGCATCATAATTTATTCTTTTGTCAGTCAATAAACCATAATGACCGTGAAAAGAAGAAACCAATTGAAATTTTATCTCTTTTTTTAACCCGGCGAAATAAACATCACTGTCCCATGAGTGGCTATTTACGACAGTTATCATATTTCTTTTAATGAATGTAATCACTTCCTCATCCCGTAAAGAATTTTCAGGAGTTATTCCGGCCCGCCGTTTCGCTAATTTATTTGTAATTTTTCCAGCCCACCCATTAGTTTTAGAACCCATTCGGGGTTGAAGGATGGTAATCCTTTTTTTATCTAATAATGAGAGTTGCCGCTTTTCCCGGGTACGCTCCGGATACAATTCTATAAAAAATACATTTTGAGAAAGGGCAAGTTCGTTAGCCAATCTTATAGCAAACATTTCAGCACCTCCGTCAAAAAAGCTTTCAATAGCTATTAAAATATTGGATTTATTTTTTTTACTCTGCGTCACTCTAATGCTTTATTCAAACCCGTATAGCCTATTATTTATAGGCAAAACCAAAAATACCTGTTATCATATCTCCATCTTTAAATTGATTTTTGCCAGGCAGGAGATTATCTTTTTTAATAAGCATTTTCACAACAGGTTTTAGTAACTTATAAAGTATCTTTTTTCTTTTTGATGAAAGAGGGCGATGGCTATACCACATAGATAGCATTTGTGCCAGGCTCGCATCCCATCCACCCAATTGGTTTAATTGAATATTTTTAAATCCAGCATTTGTTAAATGTCTTTTTAATGAAAAGGGCGTATAACGATATTCATCAAAAGGAACCAAATGCAAATACCAGAAAAAAGGTACTGTAAAAAAAAGTATGCCATCGTTCTTCAAAACCCTAAACATTTCCTTCATTACATTTTCAGGATAGGCACAATGTTCAAACACTTCAGTTGCAATAATGGTATCAATAGAATTATTTTCAAGAGGTATTTTTTCTCCTTCCCAAAAAATATCGGGTTTAACCAAACTGTATTGATTATTAACAGGGCTTTCAAAATCCAGGCCCTTATAAGAAGTAATTTTTTTATTATTATTTAGTATTACTTCTTTATATGGCATGATGCCACAACCTACATCTAAAATATCGCCTTTAAAACTATGCAGATTATCTTTTACAGCATTTAGAATACTTTTTCTAACAATATATAAATCAAAATAAGCAGGATTTAATTTAATGTCTGTATAAAATTCCTTTAGGGTTTGATCTCTTGTTACCATGATAGATTTAAACAGCCTCTACTGAGGTTTTAATATTTTCAATATACTTACATACATCCTTACGCCAGCCAAATTCATTTATTAAATCCCCCATGTTTACTTCAAATAGATAAAATTCAGGAATTGTGTCATATACAACTTTACCCCTGGGATCAGCCAAATTAAAACCAAAATAATATTCTCCTTTATAAAGCCTCACGTTTGGTATGCAAATAGTAATTTGAAATGTACCCTTTTTTCCTAGTATGCCCGCCATCTCAAATGATGTTGAAATCCAATTATAAACAATTGCCTGTCCTTCTAAATCAAATATTTGAAATGAACATTCTAAATTCCGGACTACATTCTCTGAAAAAATGAGTATTTCAATTGTAACAGGATTATTGAAATATAATATATGGTCACCATTCATTTTTATTTTAATGTCCTTAAAATAAGTACTTCCAACCTTTTTTTTCAATTGAAAATCCTTGCTTATGGTTGATGTCTGTTTAGACAGATAAATATTCAAGCTTTTTTCTGTTTCTCCATTAAAAGAAATAATCCCTTTTTCCATAATTAAACTGCGATCACATAAATTTTTTATTGCATCCAGGTTATGACTCACAAACAAAACTGTTCGTCCTTCCCCATAGCTTACTTCTCTCATTTTACCCATAGCTTTTTTCTGGAACTCAGCATCACCTACTGCCAGCACTTCATCAAAAATCAATATTTCCGGATCAAGATGCGCAGCAACGGCAAAGGCTAAACGCACATACATACCGGAAGAGTATCTTTTTACAGGCGTATCAATATACCTTTCTACTCCGGCAAAATCAATTATTTCATCAAGCTTGCTTTTTATTTCCTGTTTAGTCATTCCAAGGATAGCTCCGTTTAAAAAAATATTTTCCCGCCCTGTAAGTTCAGGATGGAAGCCGGTACCTACTTCCAGCAAACTGGCAACACGGCCTTTTATTTTTACCTGTCCGGTGGTGGGGGTAGTAGTACGGCTGAGTATTTTCAAGAGAGTGGATTTTCCTGCGCCATTACGGCCAATAATGCCAAGGACTTCGCCCTGTTTTACTTCAAAATTAATATCGCGTAATGCCCATACATATTCGCTCAATCCTTTCGTGGTACGGTCATTTTCTTCGCCAATCTTTAAATAGGGATCTTCCCTGCCACGTACATTATACCACCAGCGGTTAAGATCATGGCCGAGCGAACCGAGGCCCACGTTGCCAAGGCGGTATTGTTTGGAGAGGTTTTCTACTTTAATGACGGTATCGCTCAATGGATGGGTAGTTTTGTGGGTATTGCTGCAACATCAAATTAGTTATAAAAGCTTGCCATTATCCCTGCAGGCTTCCAGCGCAACATATTTACGGGTGCATTTTTCAGGTCGTCTTTATAATAATAAATGGCCATAGCAACCAGCGCGAGGTTGCCGGGTGCTGTTGCATTTTCCAGCAGCATGGTACCTGCTGGTATGGTGGTATCGGTATAGGGTATGGTAAACCCGGCCTTTGCCTCGTGGTAATTGCCCGGTTGCTGCATGTCAAGGGTAGCAGCCAGGTATTTTACTATTACCTGATGTGTGCCTGCGGGCGCTTTAAAAGTAGCAAGCGGGCTGAACGCGGGCCATTGCAGCACAAGGCTGCCATTATTGCCCCGGCTGATCTGCACAGGTACCTGCATTACCCGCCTAAAGTCAACCGCCTCATTGAACGAAAGCCCGTCAAAAAAAGGGATGCCGTTTGCGGGGCCGGTTTCACCCAGCGGTGCCGTGCGCAGCCAGTTGCGGAAAGTGCTGTCAGTCTTATACACCCACGACCGCCCCGGTTGAACCATCGGTACGATCTTCCTGAACATACTCCTGGCAATCGCCGCATATTTTACTGCCACGCCAAAATTGGATGCTTCCTTTTTGGTGGGCGCTGTTTGCCTTACCCGCGCCGGAACCGTGCGGATGCAGTCAACATCCCGCCATTGGTAGTAAATGGTATTATCTACCGTGCAACGGAGTCTTATATTGGTTTGTTTGCCCATAGCTTTCGAGGGGTTCGGGGGCTGCCTGTGCCGTACCAACTCCGTTATTGACGGACTTGGTAAAAAGAAAACACGAAGGAAACAGCCCGCAATTCCATAGAATTACATTTATTGTTCAATAACTATCAACGAAACGGAAGGTATTATTATTTTCCTGTACTCTTGTTTTCGACCAGGAACGCGTAGATAGTGGTTATCGCTTTATGCCTTGGCTGGTTACCGGAAGCTCTTATTTTTTAAGCATCGATTGCAGCAGGTCATTCTTTTCCCGCTCTGCCCGCAGGAGGCGCTCATATAATTTTTTATTTTCTTCTATGGCCTCCATATATTTTTCTAATGGATTGAAAGTGCAATTAAAATTTTGAGAACCGCTGTTATTTCCAACATTCGATCCTTCGTAATTGTTTTGGATATTGTAAATCGCTGCTTCCTCATCAAAATTCTTAATCGCTTCAGCGGGAACTTTCAGCACTTCAGCTACCTGCGATAGCAGCGCATCGTCTACCACTTCCTTTTGTTCCAGCAGGGAGATTTTTTGCTGGTTCCAGTCGTCGCCTAACTCAATGGCGAGTCCTTCCTGTTTAAATCCGAGCATTTCCCTGAAACGCTTGATATTACGGCCGTGATGGATAGTTTTGTTCATGATGTTGAGGGCTTAAATAGTTTACCAAATATAATTAAAAAAGATGGTATTTAGTTCAAGGTTAAAGGTTCAAGGTTGAAAGTTCAAGGTTCAAGGTTGATGGTTGAAAGTTCAAGGTTCGAAGAAGCGTTGGTTTTATTTGCTTCGCAAATTGTTTTTTTTACCACAAAGACCCGAAGAAAAAAGCAGCACAAAGGAAAATACAAAGTTCAAGGTTCAAGGTTGATGGTTGAAAGTTCAAGGTTGAAATCATCAACCAATTTTTAATACTCGAATATTTCATTCAGCAATTGACACATTTCAAGTGAGGTTTTTTCATCTATCCTACCGATTTTTTTTACAAGTCGAGTTTTATCAACGGATCTTAAATGGTCCAGGAGTCCACTCCATGAGAAGCCCAAAAGCCTGGCTTGGTAAATAACCAGCATAAATAGAAAAATCAGTTATATTAATCAATATTTCAAACTCACCGTACGTTGCGTGGATATGAGGCGGATTATGATCCTTCCAATACATCCAAACAATGATGCCATAGAAAGCGCTAATTCGTGGCATACCTCATTTGATTATTAAGATATTTATCGGGCGAAATTCCTTTAATGGTACAATAAGCGTTAATGGTATCTATATCAATTTCTCCCGGCCAGGAAATAGATCCTGATTCTTTATTGATAAAGACTTTAAAGAAATTATTATCAATGTCCCAAATTTTAAAAACTTCCTTCCCGGCCAGGTCCGAAACTTCATATACTCCTTGTATTCCATCGGCAAAATGAATTTTCAATTTATATTTTGCAATGGCTTCCACTGAAGTGATTTTTGGAAATAGCATTTTAATTATTTTACTTTTTTTACTTTATTAAATTTACAATCTTTTTTTGAATTGTGTGAGATGCTTCTGGATATATAACAGATAAAGTAAATCGTTTTTAATGTGCGGTTGCATATTGCATATCTTTCAAAGCACGGTATAAGATAACCGGTTCGGCATTTTTCTTTATCATTATGTCGAAGGAAATGCAAGTCTGGGTTTCCAGTTTATTCTTCAAATCGGTGATTTGATGGTAATCCAGGTCTTCTTCTATAAATAAATCAATATCCCGAAATTTTTCGCCTCTTGCAAATGAACCAAAAACCCCTAATTTTTTAATGCCATAGGTTTCATAAACATCTAACTCATCAAATAGTCTGAATAGCTCTTTTATTTCTTTAACTGTTCTCATGTTGCAAAGATATGGTCAAAGTTGAAAGTTGAAAGTTCAAGGTTGAAAGTTCAAAGTTGAAGGTTGAAGGTTGAAGGTTGAAAGAAGCGTTGGTTTTATTTGCTTCGCAAATTGTTTTTTTTCACCACAAAGAACCGAAGAAAAAAGCAGCACAAAGGAAAGTTCAAAGTTCAAAGTTCAAGGTTGAAAGTTCAAGGTTCGGGGAAGCGTTGATTTTATTTGCTTCGCAAATTGTTTTTTTTACCACAAAGACCCGAAGAAAAAAGCAGCACAAAGGAAAATACAAAGTTCAAGGTTCAAGGTTGATGGTTGAAAGTTCATTCTCCTGAGTTTGATTCTGGGTTTAATTATGAGATTGCCATGTCGCCACTGAAATTATGAAAGCGATATCGATTATACAGGCTCCTTATAATGGATTGATAATTTTAAAATCTTTAATATTTTTAAAATCTGCTACATTATTTGTGTAAAGATCGCATTGATATAACTTAGCCGTAGCTGCGATAATAGAATCACCAACGGACATCGATTTCTTTTGCCTGTAATGAATTGCCTGATCTATCAGGCCATAATCTATTTGAATAGTACCAATCAATTTAAAAATTGATTCAAAATAATTTACTTGCCCGGGAGTGATTCTATAATAACCTAAAACTTCCAATCTTGTAATTATTGAAACGACTGTATCAGGTTGTTTAAATAAATCCCTTAAATGCTTATATCGTTCATCTCCTGAATAAATAAGAATGTTACTATCTATTAAAATCATCCGGTGTTTTAATTAATGATTCTGTCTTTGCGTGTTTTCTTTTGCCATAAAGAAGGATTCCCAAAATTGGAAACATCCACTCCTGCATCAATTGTTTTGAATAAGTCTTCACGTTTATTCCTTTTCAAAGTTTTAGTTGTTTTGGAAACTACATATTTCTTAATTCCCAACTTATCAGCTATAGCAATTAATAAGTTTACATCCTTTTTATCATCAATTTCAAATGTTATCTGTTCCATTGTTTTTTATATTTTTTACTACACAAATTTATTTAAATTTTTAAGATTTAGGGATGGAAAGTTGATAGTTCAAAGTTGAAGGTTCAAAGTTCAAGGTTGAAACTAATGGTAGGCCTTAACTATTACTTTCCCTAAATAATCCTCAATTGAAGCTCTTCAACTTTTTTAAATCCTTTATCCCCGGTTACCAAAACAGCATTATTTATAATTGCTGATGCTGCTATGATTGCATCTGGTAGTTTAAGCTTATAAGCATTCCTGATTTCTATAGTTTTATACCGATTATACCATCAAATAGTCCAATGCCTTTTTCTATCGGCATAATACCATCTAAGATTTCAACGTAGTCCTTTGGACTA
>DATCMY010000170.1:0-3086 GCA_036565505.1 Hanamia sp. | reverse complement strand
TAAAATATGCGCTATAACTCCCAACCATAAACGCAAAATCTTCCAACTCAAACCCCATAGTTCTCAATTATTTAATCACCGGTTCCGTACAACATGCGACTTCATCGGAGGCACTGCGTGCCCGACGAAGTCTTGTTTGTTGTACGCCACTTTATCGAGACTCTCTAATGACCAAAAAGAAATACATAGGGCAACTAATATCTATCAACTTCAAGGACAGACCAACGCCAATTTCTGGTTTTGTAATTGACTATAATGGCGAGTGGACACTTCTCAAACAAAATCCAGTAGACTACATCATTGATGGATATATAATAGTACGACACAAAAATATCGAAGGCTTTATTAGGACAAAAAATGAATTATTTAAGGAGCGTATTTTAAAGCTTAAAAACCTTCAGCCGACAAGACAAAATGAAATTCCCCTTACCGACTTAAACACAATTCTTACATACTTGACAAAGAAGTTTGGAATTTTTCAGTTTGAACAAAAAAGTGAAAAATCCTGTTGGCTTGGTTCACTGGTTTCATTTGACAAGAAAGACTTTATTATTAAACCACTTCTTCCAAATGGCAAATGGGACAAGGACACTTTGTTTTTTATAAATGACTTACGGACAATTGAATTTGACACAGACTATATAAATTCATTAAAACTTTTAGAGAAGGACAACAAAAAATTATTAAAAGTAAAAAGTAGCGGGTGACAAAAGCGGCGTACAACAAATAAGACTTCGTCGGGCACGCAGTACCAACGATGAAGTCCCCTGTTGTACGGAACCGGTGAATAAATAATTGAGAACTATGGGGTTTGAGTTGGAAGATTTTGCGTTTATGGTTGGGAGTTATAGCGCATATTTTATTGTAAAGATCCTTTTAGATATAAATAATTACAAGGTCTTCATCTCCCGGTTGATTATGATCTTGTTTTTATCAAAGGTTTTGTAAAATTGCTCTGTCATTTTTCATTCGGTGCATAGTTTTTCCATCCCGCATAAGCGATATTTTTTTTTAGACAATACATTCCAATATATTTTTAGCCATTTGCTGCCAGTCGCCCGGTGGCCCTCTGCGGTTAAAGCGTAAGAGTGTTTGCATGGTTTGTTTTTTGCAGCAGGGGCATTGCAAAGGATTATAAATTTCCTTCTTTGGTTTTTTGTTATTTTGTACCTGCGGCAACTGTTCTTTTATAACCGCAGCACAGGTAGCTTTTGAAGTGCTGCTTACAATACCATAATGCCTTATGCGTACAAATCCTTTCGGTAAAATGTGCATGGCAAAGCGACGTATAAACTCCAAAGCCTCCAAAGTCATTTCTTTGGTGACAGCCCCTTGCCGGTAATCTTTGTATGAGAAAGTAACCTTGTCATTCTCTATGTTTTTTATACGATGATTACTGATGGCAATTTTGTGGGTGTATCTGCCCAGGTATTCTATAACACTTTGAGGCCCGTTAAAAGGGCGCTTGGCAAACACCACCCAATCTTTCTTATACAACTCATTTACAAGTTCCCTGTTCATTTCTGCCGGCAATCTTTCTTTGAGCAATGCAATAAATCTTCCTCTAAAAACTTTGCTCATGGCCTTTACCGAAAATAAATACTTGCCATTGGTTTTTGCCGTCTTCCATTTTCCCTGTTTGGTAAGCCCTCCACCAGGAACGATGCAATGCAAATGTGGATGTAAACTTAGCGTCTGCCCCCAGGTATGCAGAATGGCTATCATGCCACTTTGGGCGCCCAGCCATTTATGATCCCGGCCAAAAGTATTGAGCACACTCCATGCTGTTTGAAACAGGATGTTATACACTTCCTTATCCTTGTGCAGGCAAAGCGGGTTTAAAGTATCCGGCAGAGTGAACACCACATGAAAATAGGATACAGGTAAGAGTTCCTCTTCTCTTGCCAGTATCCATTGCTCACGCTGCGTTCCCTGGCACTTAGGGCAATGGCGGTTACGGCAACTGTTATAGCTGATGCGCAGGTGGCCGCAGGAAGTGCAGCCATCCACATGTGCCCCAAGCGCTGCGCTCCGGCACCGCCTAACGGCGTGGAGTGTACGCAATTGCCAGGTATTTAACTTTGCGCTTTGCTGCACCTGCGTCCAATTTGCATTAAGAACAGTGGCCACTTCATGTTGGGGATGCATCAGACTTCTTTGTATAGCGTATCCAAAGGGCTGAATACGTTTTGCGTTGAGGGCTTTGCAATATGCAGATACACCATCGTGGTTTCTATATGTGCATGGCCTAAGAGTTCCTTTATTACCAGGATATTGACGCCCTGCTCCAAAAGATGCGTGGCATAGCTGTGGCGCAAAGTATGTGTGTGCACTTCTTTGCGGATACCTGCACGTTTTACCGCCTCGCCTACTACCCATTGCGTTCCGCGTTGCGATAATGCTTCGCCATCATTACCTTCAAATAAATAGTTGCGGGGATGCGCTGCTGAAATATATTGAGCAATACCTCGGCAAAGCATTTTTCCTAATGGAATACAACGGTCTTTGGAACCCTTGCCCTGCCGCACATGCAGCATGCCGCGTTCCAGGTCAGCATCAGCAATTTGTACATTCCTCACTTCGCTGCAACGAAGGCCGCAACCATAACACAATCCTATAATAAGGCGATGTTTTAAAAGCTTACAGGCAGCCAGCAATGCTTTTACTTCTGAACCATTGAGTACTGCGGGAAGCTTAGTCTCTTTTTCTATTTCAGGAAGGGAAAACTGTTTGTATTCCAGTCCCCGCATGCGGCATGCATAGCGCAGGCCGTAAACAGTAAACTTAAAAAATGTAGCAGAAGTAGTGCCGCGGCTTTTTATTAAATGCAGATAATCCATTACCTGCTCTGCATCCAGTTCCAGGGGGAAGCAGTTGTAATGCAGCGCCAGATGTGCCAGTTGACGTGAATAGTTGGTGAGGGTACTCTTGCTTTTGCCGGTGATAGAAATGGCACGTTCCATTTCTTTGTACAGTTCTAAAAATCCTGTTACTTTGTCGCAGGCTTGTTGTACAATGGTAACATAATCGTTGGCCACTGTGCGCAGCCCGGTAGTTTGTTTTGTTTGCATAATGGTTCTTATTTT
>DATCMY010000169.1:0-43143 GCA_036565505.1 Hanamia sp. | reverse complement strand
ATTTCACCATCTGCCCTATTCTTACTTTGCTTTTCAATTGCCTCAAGCTGATCAATTAATATTGATTTACTATCGAATAATAATCTTCCGATCAAAGTGCTTTTTCCATCATCAACACTTCCTGCTGTTATAAATCTTAGTATATCCACTTGTTAATTATTTTAATTTTTGAATTTGAAGGCTTGGAATCTAATTTAATTTTCAATTAAAAATATCCGCCCTTTTTCCTGTCTTCCATCGCGGCTTCTGAAACCTTATCATCTATTCTTGTTTCACCACGCTCGCTGGTTTTTGTAGCAATAATTTCCCTGATGATACCATCAATATCATTTGCATTTGATTCAACTGCCGCGGTACAGGTCATATCTCCAACCGTGCGATAGCGCACTTTCTTTGTTGTTATTACATCAGTAGCATCAAGTTGTATAAAATCTGAAACAGAAACCAACTGGCCTTCATGCTCTATTACTTCCCTTTCATGTGCGAAATAGATTGAAGGCAAATCAATCTGCTCTCTTTTAATATAATTCCAAATATCCAGTTCAGTCCAGTTGCTTATCGGAAATGCACGAACATTTTCGCCTTTAGTAATTTTTCCATTATAGATATTCCATAATTCAGGCCTTTGCAATTTTGGATTCCATTGGCCAAATTCATCTCTCACAGAAAATATTCTTTCCTTTGCTCTCGCTTTTTCCTCATCTCTTCTTGCTCCGCCAATGAGTGCATCAAATTTGAATTCTTCAATAATATCAAGTAACGTATAGGTTTGTAATGCATTTCTGCTGGCAAATTTTCCTTTTTGTTCTGTAAGGTTTTTTTGTTTGATGGTATCTGCCACTTTTCGAACAATTAGATTTTCGCCAATTGCATTCACCAGTTCATCACGAAAAACCAAGGCTTCCGGAAAATTGTGACCTGTATCAATATGCACTAGCGGAAAAGGAAATTTACCCGGGCGAAAAGCTTTTAAGGCAAGATGAACCAGCGTTATAGAATCTTTTCCGCCGGAAAACAATAAAGCAGAACGTTCAAACTGACCGGCTACTTCGCGCATAATATGAATGGCTTCCGATTCTAATTGTCCTAAATAATCTAAATGATATTTACTCATTTTTTCTTTTTTTAAATTTCTATGATGATACCTGCTGATGTACATGCAGGCCGCATTCTTTTTTTGTATTGTCTTCCCACCACCACCTGCCAGCCCTGAAATCTTCGCCGGGCTTAATGGCTCTTGTACACGGCGCACAACCTATGCTCACAAAGCCTTTATCGTGTAAAGGATTGTAAGGAATATTATTTTGATTAATAAACTCTTTTACTTCTTCCGTGGTCCAATGCAGTATTGGATGGTATTTAATAAGGCCATTACTTTCGTCCCATTCAACCTGCGGCATGTTGTGCCGGTCTGCAGAATGTTCTGCGCGAAGACCCGTTATCCAAATTGCATTATTTCTCAATGCCCGCTTTAGAGGATCCACTTTTCGGATATAACAACACGCTTTTCTATTTTCCACTGATTCATAAAATGAATTGGGGCCTTTTTCAGCAACAAAAGTTTCAAGTAATGTATGATCAGGGTAATATGCTTTAATAGTTGAACGATACCTTTCATTCGTTGCACTCCACACAGAATAGGTTTCTGCGAAGAGCCTGCCAGTATCCAAAGTAAAAATGCTTATAGGCAATTGATTGCTTAAAATCTTATGAGTTATAACCTGGTCTTCAAAACTGAAACTGGTGGAAAAAGTTACCTGCCCAGGGAATTGTTTTGAAAGATCGGCCAGAACTTCATCAATGCTTAAAACATTTAACTGTTCTTCAACGCGGGAAATATGTTTTTTTAGCGCGGGAAACATGTTTTAGTTTTTCGTATGGTGTGTTTTATAAAAAATTGAAAAATAGAGAAGTTATGAACGTTGCATTTATTAATTAAATAATAAGCAACAACCGTGCATTGAGTAGCAGTTAGTGCACATATACATTAAAGAAGAAGATGGCATCATGTTGTATAATTTGAATAGTCTACCGCAAAGGTAGGGTAATCACTTTTAATAAATCATTTTTTCAAAAAAAATTTTGAAATGACAGAATTGCTGTTATAATAAAAATAGATTTACAGAAGAATTATATTTTATAATAACGAATACAGGAAAGGGTTTCATGAGTAGTATTGCATAATTCATTATGTAATTATTTCTATAAATAAATTTTTCCACATTTTATTCTATGGATAGAATTGCTAAGGAAATTTATGAACGCGTTTGATGTTTTAAGGTCGAAAGTTATTGATAACCCGGATCATCTCAAGTCAAAATAAAATTTATCTTTACTAATATGAATACCAGCAATACATCTATAGGCAAACAACGTTTCATTTATTTTTTAAATCAGTTGCAGGTTATTTTAGACAAGGCCGAATTATCTGAAAACCCTGCATTGACTCTTTACCAGGAAAATATCCGGACACCTTTTTTTATGCTGGAAGCATTAAGCCGTCTCTATAAAAAAATTCATAACAAGAAAATATTTGGCAAACTAAATGATAGTTTTAAAGATATGGAAGACAGGTTAGGACGCATTGATTATTATGATGGTTTTTACAAAGAATTCATTACTCAAAAAAATATCCCTGCTTTAATAGCGGATTATTTAAAAGAGAAAAAAGAAGAAGAGATTGCTGCTCTAAATCAGGATTTGAAAAAAAATGATTGGGTTGGTAAAAAAAGTGACAGGATTATCAAAATCATCAAGAACCTTGATAAAGTTGATTGGCTCAATGTGGACGAAGATACCAATGCGGTAAAAATAATTTACCAACAGGATTTAAATACAATTACAGAAAAATACAAAAAAGGTGAAATTAAATTTGAGGAGGTAGAAAAAGACGTGCATGAATTGCGCCGGGAGCTTCGCTGGTTGAGCATTTACCCACAATCATTCAGAGGATTATTGCAATTAAAACCTGCTGATGATACTCCGGATTTTTTACAAAAATACCTCACTCCTGAAATCATTAATTCTCCTTACAATATAATGCCCGATGGCAAGGATTTACAAAACCATATTTTGTTAAACAGTAATTATTTTTATGCTTTAAGCTGGTTAATTGCAGAGTTGGGAAAAATAAAAGACAACGGTTTAAAAATTACGGCAATTAAAGAGGCATTGATTACTGTGTATAAAATTGATAAGAAAAATGTGGAACCATTGGCTTATTCAATTTGCGGAACCACACAAATGACGATACCGGAAATTTTAGAAAGTGCTAAAGATATTACTACCCGGTTTTTTGATGATAATATTTTAGGAAACCTGGTTGGATAAAAAGCCCGTTTTCTTTTTCGAAGAAAAATATCTGCATGAATACCGGATAACTAAACCATTACTTCTCTCTTATCATTCTTATGCAATAATTTGGCCTTTGCAGGTATGGGCATAACTATTGAGAAATACTATCCGGTTTAATTAAGAATCATAACAATTATGTAATCTATTACTATTTTTTAGCCGTGTATTTTTGCATGCAATAATTGAAAAATAGTATGCATAAAACAAAATTCATTTTACTTTCATTTTTGGCAATCTCCATTAGTGCTTTTTCACAAAACAAAATAAAGAAAGCGGTATTTATTATAGCAGATGGAATTCCTGCAGATGTGATTGAGAAATTAAATACGCCCAATCTTCAATTAATTGCACGCCAGGGACAATACCTGAGAGCTTATGTAGGTGGAGAAAAAGGTGGCTATAGCCAAACTCCCACCATCTCGGCCAACGGCTACAATAGCCTTCTTACAGGAACCTGGGTAAATAAACATAATGTTTGGGGTAATGAAATCAAAGCGCCGGATTACAATTACCCTTCGATCTTCAGAATGGTAAAAAATGCCAACACCACTAAAAAAACAGCTATATTTTCAAGCTGGACAGATAACCGTACCAAGCTTCTTGGGGAAGGGCTTCCCGAAACCGGCAACCTCAAAGTTGATTATGTTTTTGATGGCTACGAACTGGATACGATAAAATTTTCGCACGACAAGCCTGGTAAATATATGCACCTCATTGATGAGCAGGTGGTGAGATCTGCCGCTACGTGCATTAAAGACAATGGCCCGGATCTTAGTTGGGTTTACCTGGAATATACTGATGATATGGGCCATCGTTTTGGCGACAGCCCCGAGTATTACGATGCTATTAAAAAAATGGATGCACAAGTAGGACTTATATGGACCGCTCTGCAATACCGGCAGCAGCATTTTAATGAAGACTGGCTGATATTTATTACCACCGATCATGGACGTGATGAACAAACAGGCAGGAGCCACGGCGGTCAATCCCCGCGTCAGCGCAGCACCTGGATGGTAACTAATTACAGCCCGCTGAATAGCTATGCAAAATATTATACACCTGGTATTGTAGACATCTTACCTTCAATTACCAGGTTTATGAATATAAATATCCCTATAGAGCAATTGCGTGAAGTTGATGGTACTTCACTTATTGGAAAAGTGTCCGTTGCGGTACCACAAGCAAATTATATACAGGGCATGTTAGATATTTCCTGGAAAGCTCTGGATGAAAAAGGAAAAGTAAAAATATGGGTTGCCCCTACCAACAACTTTAAAGATGGCCGGCCAGATAATTATCAATTACTGGCAGAAGTACCGGTGATTGCTGAACATGCTCTTGTTTCAGTTAAAAATATGCCTTCCACTTTTTATAAAGTTTGGATTGAGGCGCCATATAATATGGTGAACCGTTGGGTAATAATTCCGTCTTTGGAAAAAGATAAAAAATAATTATTACGTTTCTTATATCTAGCTTCAATATGAATATTTAATTATGATTGAGAAAGTATATAAATTGCCTTCTTAATTCTATTATGAAAAAATTATTTCTTTATGTAGCGGTTATCGCTACTCTCTTTGAAGTCTCCTGCAGTTCCACACGTACTGTTTCTACGAAAGCAAAAGACGATGGCAAGATTGACATCACATTTATACAGGTAAATGATGTGTATGAAATAGCACCATTAGAAGGTGGAAAAACCGGCGGAATGGCAAGGGTAGCTACTTTAAAAAAGGAATATCTTAAAGCAAATCCAAATACCTTTTTAATAATGGCTGGTGATTTTTTAAGCCCTTCTGTTTATAATAGTTTAAAATATAATGGGGAAAGAATTCGTGGTCAGCAAATGGTGGAATCAATGAATGCAGCAGGCATGGATTATGCCATTTTTGGCAATCACGAGTTTGATATTACAGAAAGTGAATTGCAGAAAAGAATCAATGAATCCCGTTTCCAATGGATATCTTCCAATACATTTCACAAAACAAAAACCGGAATTTCTCCTTTTGAAAAAGAAACTTCTACAGGCAAAGAGCCTTTTCCGGAAACCTATATTTTGAAAGTAAAAGACGCCGACGGCACTACTGCAAAAATTGGTTTTATTGGATTAACTCTTCCATTTAATAAAGCAGAATATGTTAGTTACACTGATCCCTTATCTGCAGCAGAAACCATGTATAACCGCATTAAAGATTCGTGTGATGCGGTGGTAGCTATTACGCATCAGCTGATACAGGATGATAGTATTCTTGCACGCAAAATTCCCGGGCTGGCAATGATTATTGGAGGCCACGAGCATGATATGCGTTTTAAAAAAGTGGGTAATGTATATATTACCAAAGCACATTCTAATGCAAGGTCTGCTTACATAATCAGCCTTAACATCAATAAAAAAGATCACCCTATAAAAGTAAAGCCAGAATTAAAAATGATTGATGAATCAGTAGCCATTGATTCCGCAACAAATGTAGTGGTAAAAAAGTGGATGGATATAGCCGCGGAAAATTATGCCTCTATTGGTTTTGATGCGAAGAAAATCGTATTGCAATCAGGTGAACCTTTAGATGGAAGGGAAGAAGAGGTTAGAAAAACATCTACCAACCTTACCCGCATTATTGTTGACGCAATGGAGCAGGCGGCTCCGGATGCAGATTTGGCGATTATAAATTCAGGTTCCATCAGGGTGGATGATGTATTACAAATGCCCGTAACGCAATATGATATCATTCGCACGCTTCCTTTTGGCGGAGGCATTGTGGAGGTAGATATGCATGGAAAATTACTTGATAAAATTTTAGAGGCTGGGCGCAACAATATTGGTATCGGAGGTTTTTTACAATATTCTGCTAACGTAAGTTATGACAGCCAAACCCGTAAATGGAACTTAAAAAATGCGCCCATAGAACCGGAAAAAATTTATAAAGTCGCCCTTTCAGATTTTTTAATGACAGGTGGAGAGGCGAACATGAATTTTCTAACCAATAACAATCCTGATGTGATAAAAGTTTATCCGGTACCAACCAGTATTTCAGATTCGAGGTCTGATATACGTTTGGCAATAATCAGGTATTTGGAAAAAATGAAATAAAATTTTTATTAAAATATCAAAACCAGGGAACCGCCAATTATGAGTAACGCTCCTATAGCGGTTCTCACAGTTAATGGCTCTCCCAAAAATACAACCGCTAAAATAATGGCAATCGCCACACTCATTTTATCAACCGGCGCTACCTGCGATACTTTGCCAAGCTGTAAAGCTTTAAAATAAAATATCCACGATAGCCCTGTTGCAACGCCCGACAGGCATAGAAAAATAATATTCTGTTTTGTTAAGGTATGGAAAGTGGCTGCGCCGCCTCTGAAAAAAGCAATTCCCCAGGCAAGAATTAAAATGACAACCGTTCTGATAGCCGTTGCTAAATCCGTATCAACACCTTTGATGCCGACCTTGGCAAAAATGGCTGTAAGTGCTGCGAAGAAGGCTGACAGCAAAGCGAAAATCCACCACATAGTCTTAAATTTTAGACCCTCTTACCTACAGGGTAATTATTTTTTTAAAAATTGAAATATACAAAGCTCATGCCGTAAGCTGAAAAAATATTTATCAAAAAAGGAACTGCAACATCTGAAGGATAATGAACTACCTGGTTAATACGGCTATAAGCTACCATTGCAGCCCAGGAAAAAATATTAATCCATTCCAGGACATGCAGATCGTATTCAAATAAAGACATTGAATTGGTTTAAGTAAATGTTATAGGTTAAATGCCTTCCCCTGCTTTGGAAATATAAGGTTAAGGCCCAACTTATTTGATTCTATTAATTCTTTTGTAAGAAGTTTTATACGGGCAGCAGGAGGCTTTACATGCGTTACTACTATGTTTAAACCCTTTAATGCATCCTTACCTGTCAATTCACTTAATACTTCCATTTCTTTCATCAACCATTTTGGAGTAAGATGGCCATAAAGCTTATTGTCAGGCTGGTCATCTGGAAAAGATACCTCGATAAAAATACCTTTTAACTTTCTGGCTTTTATCAAGGGTACTACGGCTTGCCAAAGCAATTGTAATTTGTTGCTTTTTTCAATTTCATCAGGACCGGTATCGCCGAGGTACAATATATAATTATCATTGTTGCTTACTAAAAACGCAGTGCTTTCATAAGGGTTTCCATGGCTCAGTGGAAAAGCCTTTACTTTCATTGAGGTATTATCAACCGGAGTTTCCTCACCGGCAATCAAAGTTTTGAAATGGTATTTTTTAAGGAGGAAACCCTTTCCTTCATCACCAAAATTTGCCCAGGCTTCGCCATTGAAATAATCATCTTCCAGCATTTTCATGCATTTGGGCAAAGCATATATCGTTTTAGAAGAATCATCAGGTGAGCTAAGAATCATTCCAGCCACATGATCAAGATGGGCATGGGAAATAAAATATCCTTTAATGTATTTTTTCAGTACATCATCTGCGCTGGCTTTAAAAGCTTTGTTAGCTATCGCTTTTTCAATGCCGTCATGTATCGTGCCTGCATCCAGGCAAATATAGTCATTGGTGCCCGCTGGCGCTACCATGTAAGCAGAGAGGTTGCTTTCGTCAATTCCGCCTTTTACTCCCAGGGGCACAACGCGAAATTCGGTGGACTTTATTTTTTGTCCCATCAAACCTGCAGATACCAGCAGGAATAAAAAAATAATCATTTTTTTCATACCGCAAAAGTAAGGGCTGTTCGGTATAAATGAAGCCTCCCCGGAAGGCGAAAGTTGAAATAGTAAAACCAAGTTCATTTAAAATGATTGGGTGAAATAATAAAAAGAATTGGAGCGTTTCACATTAGAATCCCGGATTTTGAAATAATATACCTGAAATTAATGTACCTAATTTTTAAATATTTATGCCCTACTCTTATACCCTACTCTACTTAGAAATCTTTTCAGGTGTATATCTGCTATACAACAACCTCAACATACTCGGCAATACAATCAACAGTAAAGGAAGTGCTATTAAAAAACCTCCTATAACAGCAATGGCTAAAGGCTGATGCAATTCGGCGCCGGCGCCTATTCCCAATGCCAAAGGCATCAATGCAATGATAGCGCCTAAAGCAGTCATCAGTTTTGGACGAAGCCTTGTAGAGATTGCATAAACAATGGATTCATCAACGCTTTTATTATGCAGGGTTTCTTTGAACTGAAGAAAAGTAAAGATTGAATTTTCGCCTATAATCCCTACAATCATAATTAATCCGGTATAGCTGCCAACATTCAAAGGTGTGTGTGTTATAAACAAGGCAATGTAGCTTCCTGCGATACCCAACACAGCAATGATCAAAATTGCAAAGGCAACTTTTACATCTTTAAATAAAAACAGGATTACACCAAACACAAGGATGCTTGATGAAATCAGTATCATTAAAAGTTCGGTAAAGGATTTTTGCTGCTGGGCATATTCCCCGCCATATTCTATGCTATAACCCACCGGCAGGTGCACTTGTTTGCCTACAGCCTGTTTGATATCTTTAATAGTACTGCCAATATCCCGGTTTTGCAGCCTGGCAGTTACCACACCCATGGATTGAATATTTTCTCTTTCAATTTCAGCATCACCCTCATTTACATGTATTGTTGCCAGTTCATTAATAGGTTTTACCCTTCCATCAGGCAAAAAAACTTTTAGATTTTTTACATTATCCAGGTTCATTGTATTTGACCCGGGATAAACTAATCTTATAGGATACACCCGGTCTTTTGTAAATATATTTCCCACTAAATTTCCCTGCAGGGATGATTGAATCTGATATTGCAGGTTGGAAGCAGTAATACCAAATTGGCCAATTTTAGTATAATCCGGATCAATTGTTATTGATGGCCCGGTGATGGTAATGCCGTCAAATACATCCGCAGTGCCTTTCACATTTTCTACCACTGAACTTACCTGTTTGGCCAATTCGTGCAGCTTATTATTATCATCTCCAAATATTTTTATTTCAATTGGCTGCACCGAAGTCATCAGGTCTCCCAGCATATCACCTATTACCTGTCCAAAATCTACTCTAAGTTCTGGTTGCGAAGATTCAATCTTTACCCTTATGTCATCAATTACCTGGTCGGTTGTTTTCTTCCTGTTTTTTTTAAGCTGAATAAGATAATCTCCCCTGTTAGGCTCTGTAATAAAAAATCCCATTTGAGTACCTGTTCGCCGGGAATAAGCCGCAACCTCAGGAGTAGAAGTAATTATTTTTTCAACTGCCTGAAGTTCTTTATCTGTTTCTTCAAGTGAAGTACCCGGAATGGAAGAATAATCAAGGACAATGCTTCCTTCATCCATGTGCGGAAGAAAACCAGTTTGAAGTTTTGGCAAAATATATACAATTGAAAATATCAATGCTGCTATAAAAATAAGGCTTATCCAGGGGCGCAGGATGAACCATGATACCCATTTTTGTTTTGTTACCTTTTGAGCGGCTTCTTTTTTCAACACCTTCGTTTCTTTTTTCTTTTTTCGGGAGAAAAGTAAATAAACAACCGGCAGCCCTATCCATGTTACAAAGAATGAACAAATCAGGGTGATGATCATTGTATTGGTAAGTACGTTAAAATAAGCTCCGGCAACACCGCTCATTAACATGAATGGAACAAATATTACTATCGTACTTATGGAAGATCCTACCATAGCCGGAAACAAATAGCGAATGGCATTCTGAACAATATTTTTATGATCGTCTCCTGGATTTTCTTCATGCGTCCGGTGAATTTGTTCCACAACAACAATGGCGTCATCAATTATTAATCCGATAGCAGCAGCTATAGCACCTATTGTCATTATATTAAGCGTGTAGCCAATGGCATACAGCACAATGACAGTAGCGCCAAGTGTTACAGGGATTATTATTAAAATGGTAGCGCTGGCTTTAAGAGACCGGAGAAAAATAATAGCTACAATTATCGCCAGCAAAAGGCCAATCCATAAACTATCCGTCACACTTTTTACCGAGTCATTCACAAAATCGGCCTGAACATAATAAGGTTTTATAGTAACACCTTTGGGAAGTATTTTCTCAAGTCCTGCAATTTTTTCCTTCATCTTATTTGAAACATCAATAAGATTGCTATTGGGCTGTTTAATTACTGCAATTAATATACTTTCCTTTCCATTTGCATTTACTTTTATATATTCAACTGCTTCTTTTACCTGTATATCGGCTATGTCCTGTAGTCGAATAATTCGTTTCCCGTTATTACTGATCACCAGATTTTTTAATTGATCTATTGTTTTTACAGAAGCATCTGTTACGGTAAGATAGAGATAACGGTAATCTGATAAATAGCCATTTGATTTCAAAAAGTTTGTTTGTCCTAACGCTACATTAATCATGTCCGGGGTCAAAGAAAGGGTACTCATTTTTTGAAGGTCCAACTGCACCCAATACTCTTTTGATTTGCCACCGATTATTCTTATTTCAGATACACCCGCCACCTGGCTCAGGTAAGGCTTTATGGTATAAGTCGCCAACTCTTTTAATTCTATCGGCGACAGTTCATTACTTTCTAAAGAATAACCCATTACCGGTAAAATGGAGGGATTCATTTTTTCAACGGAGATATTTACATCCGGAGGCAAAGTATTTCTTATCTGTGCGATTCTTGCTTCAATTCTTTGCTCGCCGAGATCAACATTTGCTTTCCAGTCGAGGTAGGCCGATATTTCGCAACTACCCCTGCTGGTGGTACTGCGAATGGTTGTAAGATCAGGGATTTGTTTAATAGCATTTTCCAATGGCCGGGTTACCGTAACCATCATTCTGTCTACCGGCTGCAGGCCCGCATCTGCAATGATCTTTATCTTAGGAAATGTAATTTCAGGAAACAGTGATGTTTGCAGTTTACTATAAGCAAACAAGCCTCCCAGAATCAGCATAACCAATACGACTGTCAGAGGGTTCTTATATGTAGTAAAATAATTTTTCATAATGCAACCTCATCCCAGGCCCTTATCCGAAGGAGAAGGACATGATTTATAAAGAAGTTTTTAATAAATTGTTTTTATTGTCCATTGTTCTTCGTCATTTGTGAACTATCACCAAAGCCGTATCTGCCAATCCATAATTTCCACTTAATAAAATTTTATCCTGAGGGGAAAATACCGGTGAAATAATTTCCACTTTGCTTCCGGTTTCAATTCCTTTTTTTACAGGAACTTTTACCGCTGTACTATCATTGATCATTTTCATTACCCAAAATGTATTTAAAGTTTCATCGGATAAAACTGCTTTCTTGTCTAAAATCGCTCCGGCTGTTTTAGCCATCTTTACAATTTTTACTTTCGCTACTAAGTTAACAGGAATGGAATGTGGTGAATTTACTTTTAAAGAAACAGCCTGTGTTTGGGAAACGGAATCCACCATAGGTAAAGACTTCTGCACTGTTCCCAATAAGTGCTCACCATCCGGTAAAGTAAGCTGCACCTGCTTTCCTAAAGAAACATATTGATTGTATTCGTAAGGAACATTCATTACAAAAACAAAACTTTTAGAATCATTAATTACAGCAAGTTGTTCACCATCCTGCACATAATCGCCAGCCTGATGATCAACTTCAGTTACATATCCACTTGTATTCGCCTTTATGACATTCACCCCGGAGAATTTAAAATCAGGGTTTAAATTATTAACTGAGTTGCCGATAGCGTTTGCTTCCTTCGTTTTTAAAACAAACAATGTTTGTCCGCGATTTACAAAATCACCAAACTTAATGTTCGATTTTTCAATGTAGCCGTTCAGGTTAGATTTTACAAAATTTTTCTGCAGGTAAACTGATGTTGCGTTGAGGTCAACAGATTCTTCAAGAGGTTCGTAATTAATAGAAGTAACAATAACGGGTGTACGTGGTTCTGCGGTTGCATCACCAGCGGATGAAGGGTCTTTTTGCTTGCAGCTTACCATTACAGATAAGAAAGCAAATAGCAACAAAACATATTTTCCATATAAACTCTTCATAACGTATTCTTTAAAAATGTTTCATTTTTTATTTAGTATTTGTATTCCAGTAATTTAATTGATTAATGATCTGGTAACGGGCAATCATATTTTGCACCACAAGGTTTCTTGAGGTAATATAATTGTTTAACGCCAGTACATAATCTGTAATTTTTATATCTCCTGTTTCCAGTAATTTTCCATTTACACTTATCAATGTTTGCAGGTAATTTATTTGTTTATCTATAGGCCCGCTAAGGCTTTCAAGCGCAGTTAACTGCTGCTGCAACTGCTGCACCTGTTGCCTTAGCTGGTTGTTGAAAAATTCTTTCAGCCTTTGCCGGGTGCGTTCTGCTATATTTATTTTAGTGTACTGCAATTGCTTTTGATGCCCGTCATAAATAGGTATAGAGAGGTTGATGCCGATATTAGTTCCCAAATTTTTATAGGGGGCTATCGTTAATGTTGATTGGTAACCTGCATCTGCAAATAAACTTACTTTAGGGCGATATGCTACATTAACTAATGCTTTTTGATTTAGAAGACGAAGACTGTCAATTTTGTATTTAAGTAAAAATGCAGAGCTGTCGTACATATAGTTGGTAACTACCGTTAGGGAAGGTTCTGCCAGCCTCATTGTAGCGGTATCTACAATTCCGGCTAAGTAATTTAAAACAGCAAAATCATTTTTATATTGTACGGCAAGCTGGCTGCGGGAGAGTTGTTGCTGCTGAAGGGTCACCAGGAAAGATAGATAATCAGCCTGTTTATATACATTTTTTTGAGTGAGTTTTTTTAAGATGGAATCTTCATTAGTGAGCACGTTAATAATCTCATCATTAAAATCAAGTTGCAGTTGATCGCCGTAAGTGGTTACATATTGCGATATAACTGATCTCTTTATGCCCTGCGTTGTTATGGCAGACGATACATGTAATGAATCCCTTTGCAGCCGCAGGTTTTCAAACTGGAGGCTTAAATTTCGTTTATTATAAATTTGTTTATTAACTGCTACCAGCGCTGCCACTTGCTGGCCGTTAGTAATCGCAGCATCATAACCCCAACCATTTATAACCGGTGCATAGTACGAATTGCTGTTTCCGGTTATTTGAAAGCGATTACCTGCAACTATCAATTCGCTGTCTATACTGTTAGATAAAACCAGGTTCCGGTATTCATACAATTGAGGGCTGTTATTAAGAGCCGTATCAACATAAAAAGAAAGGTCTTTTACCTGGCTGAATACAATAACAGGGGCAAAGCATAAGAGTAAAAAGAAAATTTGTTTTTTAGTCATTTAAAAGCAAACAGTATATTAATAAAAAATCTGCCCCGTTTTATCGAGGCAGTAATTACATGCAAAATACATTCTTTTTTTATTCTGATTTTACGAAATTGCCATTCGCATCAAAAATAACGTCTTTGCCTTTCACTTCAGCTTCATACGATAAATTTCCCTTTGCATCCGTTACCTTTCCTGCTTCTGTAACTTTTGCACCATTGTAATGTTGCTTAACGTAAGTGGCTACATTAGGAGGAAGTTGATTAACCGGAATAGCCTTCACAATTTCTATAAAATTACCCGACGGAGTAAACTGTACGGAATTGTCCTCACCGGATTTTCCTCCCCAGTTGGCTTCGTAATTACCCTTTTCTTTTTCCCAGGCGACTTTTGTAGCCGCAGGGTATTTCTTTGCAAGGGCAGTCCTGACAGCAGAAGGCACATTAACTTTGTTATTCATTTCACTTTTCTCTTGCGCAAATATGGCTGTACTTAATGCGAATAATATTGCTGCAAGTCCGATTATCTTTTTCATTTTGTTGTTTTATTATTATTTAATTTATTCAAACTTATAACCTGATTCTGGAGAGAATTTGAAGAAACAAGAATGTTACCAACAAAAAAAGTTAATGTAGGTTGATGTAGGTTGATTATTGCTGAGAATGAATGCTAGTAAATGAAATACCATCTCAATATTTCCCTTTAAAAGGAAAAAAGAATAAAGACAAAAAGAATTTATCGTCTCACCGTTATAATTTCATTTTTAATCCAAACGAAAATCCAAATGATTTTGGAAAAGAGCGAACAGGAACATCTTTATTGATAGAATTTAATGCAACTTTAAATGAAGGAGCAAAAGATGCAGCGAATTTTTTATTAAAATTATAGTCCAATCCCAGGCCTGCCATGCCGCTGAAGTAAATGGGTTTCAATCCATGAATATGATTTGTATGTTCGGTTTCATCATCATTTCCTCCCTTCAGCAAAGTCCTGATTGTTCCATTTGTCAAATAATTAATCGCAATACCAGTCATTGCATTAATTGAAAATTTCCCTTTATCAACATTGTATTTTACAGCCACCGGAAGTACGAGATATTGTAATGTGTGTGATGAATAAAAAGTATGCAAGCTATCTCCTACCCTTGGATTGGGATTGAAAGAAGGCAATACATAACCATATCCTGAAGAGGTATTTAAACGAAATTTTACTTTCCCGTTATTATCACTCTGTGCATAAATTGTTTCAGGATCTATATCAAAATTGGTTCTTGAAAGAGTTAGCCCCGATTGCAAAACCCAATGTGAACTTACTTTGTAATCGAGCAGCGCTCCCACAGTTGATGAAAAAGTTTCATTTTCCTTTTTTTCAATCCTCGCGGTATTATAACTTAGGTTGCCTGAATGATCATCCTGCAAATGATAAAATGGAATGTCTGGTGAATAAAACCCGGTAATAAAAAACCGACTATTTTTCTGTGTTTTTATTGATGCTTTTTTTGAATTGTAATTGATTTTACCTGTTACAGGAATTCTATCAACTAATGCTAAAGGTTGAATTTTTGTCTTTGAATTGATCCAATTTATTGTATTAAAATCTATTCCTGTTAGGGGAATTGCATTCAACTGTTTCAATGGTAAATTTTCTTCGGCGTCAACCCCGGAAGGGTTTACATCGGCCTGCTGATCGTATTCATCCTGAGCAGGTACTTTTATTTTTACTTTATAATCCGGATTACTTCCGGTAAATTTATTATGTTTTTTATTGGAAGTATTTGAAAGTTCATTTGCTATAACAGGTTTAATATTTTTGCCCGAACCTGTATCTTTTTTCGAAAGAAGATTATTCCCTGCATCAGTTTTAGGAATATTTTTATCAATAATTTTATTTTCGATCCCGGTAATAGAATTTTGATTCTTGCGGATTAAATTTGAGGAATCAACTTGCGATCCTAAATTACCTGCATTATTGCCTGCAGATTCGTCTTTTTTATTATTCTTTGTTATGGAATTTTGAATTGTATTTACACTATTTTGTTTTGCCAGTTCATGAGTGTTATGCCTGTAGATCAAAAAATAAATAATGAACCCCGATAAAAGTATAGCCAAAAAGATAGTAGCTTTTTTAAGTTGATTGTACTTGTATTTTATTCGTACAAAATTATCATTACCCAACTTTTTATCAATGGCCTCCCATACTTCCGGCGGAGGCATTTCCTCTTTACCCTTAAGTCCTTTTCTAAATAAGTCTTCTATGTTTTGTAAATTTTTATCCATTCGAAGAATTTTGGTCAGCAATTTTCATACTATTAACAACGGCTCTTTGTAAAATCACTTTTGCATCAAAAAAATTTGATTTTGAAGTGCCTTCAGAAATACCCAATTCCTTAGCTATTTCACGATGTTTCAGTCCTTCAAAAACGTACAGATTAAAAACCAATCTATAAGCATGGGGCAAAGCCTGCACCATTTTTAATAATTCTTTTTCACCAATCCTGCCAATAATATCTTCATTTTTAATAGCCTGCATTTCGGCTGTTTCAATATTAATAACAGGGTGCAATTTTGTTTTGGCGCGGTAATGGGCAATCGAGGTATACAACATTATTTTTCTTATCCATCCTTCAAATGAGCCTTCAAACTTAAAAGTATGCAATGATTTAAAAACCTTTACAAACCCTTCCTGTATTATTTCCTCAGCCTCTTCCCTGTTTTTAGCATAACGCAGACAAACTGGAAACATTTTGGGAGCATATAATTCATACAGCCTGCTTTGGGCATTCCTATCACCCTCAATACAACTTTGTATCAATTGCTTAGTTTTTTCCAAAAAATCAGGCATGTCTAGTAACATAGTAGTGTGAAGAACACAATTGGTTGGGTGAATAAAACATTTTTTTCGATCACACTATTTTAATATAAGGTATTATCAAATTCTGTATCAATTGAAACTTGCGTTTTAATGCTTTATTCAATTTTTTGATAAAAATATATCAATTTAATATTTCATTTACCCAACCTTTTCATAAAAAATCTCAACTTACCTTTTTGAAAGGTTAGGATTATATCCCAACCCGCTAATCTTATTTCCTATTTATGAATCGTTTTTATTTGAAATCCGTTTTCATTTTTATTGCCGCCCTGTTCTTCTTATCCCAAAACATTTATTGTCAAAATTTTGTTATTTCCGGAAAAATTATTGATGCAACTACTAAAGAGCCCCTCAAAAATGTGAGCGTGCATTTAAAAGGAATTTCAAGTGGTACTATTACAAAAGATGACGGATCATTTATTTTAGAAAATCCTCACTGGATCTCTAGATTAGAACTAACCAGCATAGGTTATAATAAACTCGTTTTTAATTTACAGAAGAACAAAACCACCCATCTTTTATTGGAGATGCAAATTGCTGAAGAATCTTTAAAGGCAGTAATTATAACATCAGACAAGCGAGATAAAGAGCCCGGCAAAAGGTATATGAAAAAAGTAATTGCCCATAAAATTTATAATAATCCGGACAGGTTCAGGAGTTATAGTTACAAACAATATCTACGCCATGAACTTGATTTAAGCAATTTAAATACTGCAAAAGAATATGGTAAAGGTTTGGCATCGCTCGTGATCAATATTTACAGAAATTCTGATGCAGAAAATGCTGCCAGCAATCGCTTACCACTCTATTTTTCTGAAACCATTTCCAACAAATACCATAGCCTTGATCCAAAGGTTGAGGAAGAAAATATCCTGGCAAAAAAAACATTGGGATTACAAACGGATAAAATGCTTTGGCACTTTGATAAATTCAATTTTAGTTTTAATATTTATGACAACTGGCTTAAGATTTTCAATCAAACCTATGCAAGCCCATTATGCAATACTGCTTTTAATTATTATAACTTTTATTTTGATGATAGCAGTTTGGTGAATGGTAAAAAAGTATATAAAATTCATTTCACTCCAAAACAAAAATATGAAAATGCATTTTTTGGAACACTATGGATCAATGACAGCACTTATTCCATAAAAAAAATTGAAATGCACTTAAGCAAATCTGCTGACCTGGATTTTATCAATGATATTCATTATAGCGAAGAATACCACCTGGTGCTTGATTCTGCGACTAACAAATATGAATACATGCCTTACCAATATAAATCTGTTGTCGATTTCGAAACAGGTTTAGCCTTATTAGGAATTCCGGCAAAATCAAATTCAAAAAGCGTACGATTGATAACGGTAAATACTACGGTAATCGGTAACATAAAAATAAACTCCTCACTACCTGAAGAATTGGCCATAAAAAAAATGAAGAGTGAACAAACCGATGATTTAGAAAAGCCTGAATCCTATTGGCAACAAAACCGGTTGGATACCTTATCGGAACATGAAAAAAGTATTTATGTGATGGTAGATTCTTTGCGGAATAATCATCGTTACAAAAGAAATTCTAAAATAATCAGTTTGATAGGAACTGGCTATTGGGATTTTGGGAACAAGATCCGCATCGGCCCATATTCTTCATTTCTTAGTACCAACAAAATTGAAGGTTGGCGCATCAGAACAGGATTTTGGACTTTGCCTGGATTCGATAAAAATTTAAACATAAATGGATATGCCGCATACGGCACCAAAGATCAAAAAATTCAAGGTGGCCTGGGTGTGAAATATTTGTGGAATGCAGCAAAATGGACCAAGACTTCCTTGTTTGCAAGCAGTGATTATGATTATTTAATAGAACAGGAAGATGAATTGGATCAGGACAATTTAATAAGTTCTTTTTTTAGAAAAAACATCCCAACAACACGTGTTTATTTAAAACAAATTTTACTAAAACACGAACAATACATTTCAAAAAAGTTAAGCAGCACAGGTTCGTTAACCTACAAAGAACTGACGCCTGTTTTTGATTTTTCGTACCATCCGCTAAATAAAATAACAGAACAGCCAATGGATAGTATTTCTGCAAGAAAATTACCAGTTGCAGAAGCATCTGTAAGCTTAAGATATACAGGTGAGGAAAGAAGCATTATGTTTAATTATGACCGGATTTATTTATACACTTATAAGCCCATATTTACTGCGAATTTTATTTATGGTTTAGAGTTTGGGCAAGCTCAGTTTTCTTATAAAAAAGTAAATATTGGGATAGAACAAAGATTGAGATTGCCGCCGAAATCACTACTGTATTACAAAATAAAAGTTGGTAAAACCTTTGGCACATTGCCTTACCTGCTTTTGAATATTCCAAACGGTAATGAATATTATGTGGCCAGCAAATATTTGTTCAATACCATGCTTCCCTATGAATATGCAACTGATGAATATATCAGTTTGCATACGAGGCTATATGTGGGCGGTTTCATTTTTGACAAAATTCCTTTTATAAGAAAACTTGGATGGCGTCAACGTTTTTCATTCAATGCTTACCAGGGAAGTATGTCGCAGGCAAATAAAGACTATAATAAAGGTTCCGTTTTTTCAGTTCCCGATAGTCATCCTTTTATGGAAGCGGGCGTAGGAATTGAAAATATTTTCCATGTTTTTTCAATCGATTATTATAAAAGGCTTTCAGGATTGAATAAAAATAATGTGCCGAAAGGAGGAATTTTTCTTGGCGTAAACTTAACATTTTAACTTAAAACCCTTTTATACTTTAGAGTAAGAATTATAAAGAATTTGTAAAATAAAATAGCAATGTATCTCTTTATCAACTTTATAACCCACAGCGCTGATCAAATACAATTAACTCTTTTTGTGGGCACTTTATTTATTTGCTGGAATATTGAAAATATTGCCGCGCTTACCCTGGATTATAAAAAATGGAAACACGCTTTTTTAAATGCGCGGTTTATTTTAACCAACAGCCCCATTCAGATACTCATGGGAATTGCTTTTGTAAGTACCATGCAATGGACAGCTAAGCACCACTTTGGCCTTGCCTATTATTTTCCTACATTTCATAGCCAATTTATTTTATTTGTAGTTACTTTTTTATTACTCGATTTAGGAGAATATTTCTATCATGTTATCATGCACAAAGTTAAAAGATTATGGATGTTTCATTTAGTGCATCACAGTGATAAAGTTGTAGATGTATCCACTACACTTAGGGAGCATCCGGGAGAAAATATCATAAGGCTTTCCTTCACTTTATTATGGGTACTTTTGAGTGGCGCGGTTTTTTGGGCTTTGGTATTAAGGCAGATCATACAGGTGTTTACTACACTATTTGCGCATATGAATTGCCGCCTGCCCAACAAGATTGATTCTGTATTGGGCGCCGTTTTCATTACCCCAAATTTGCACCAGGTTCATCATCATTATCAACAGCCCTATACAGATAGTAATTATGGAGATGTACTGAGTATCTGGGACAGATTGTTTGGAACTTTAAAAAAACTGCCATCAGAAAATGTGGTATTTGGAGTAGATACCCATATGAAAACTGAGGATAACGGCAATTTTAAATCCCTGTTCAAATTACCTTTTGGAAAGTACAGAAAAAGTATTCAAGAGAATTAATAAATATAAAACCGTAACCTATGAAAAATTATTGCCTTTTATGGCTCCTTGTATTAATATAATAGTTGATTAAATATTTGGCAGGATTATTGAATTATATGAAATGCTAAATATTAAAACCCTCTATTATAATCTAAAATTATACCATTTTTCCATCATGTAATTAAATACAGTTGTTCTCAATTCTATTAATAATTTGATTCTTATAAGTATTTATGGAAATCATTTTTAAAAAAATTAGTTCAACAATATTTACG
The DNA here is from genome assembly GCA_036565505.1 of Hanamia sp. GTDB lineage: Bacteria > Bacteroidota > Bacteroidia > Chitinophagales > Chitinophagaceae > Ginsengibacter. Next base: position 22,756 of record DATCMY010000169.1, on the reverse strand, counting down.
TATTATCTATTATCACTTTTTTTATTTTTTAATCAAAAAACAACCAGTATGAAAAACAAAAAGCAAATCCTTCTTGGCTTAGGCTTAATGATAACCACTTTATCATTGCTGATCTTCGCCTGTCAAAAAAGCGTAACACCACTTAGCAGTAACAGTTCTCCCAGAAATGTAGGTCTGTATCTCACAGATGATCCTTGCCAGTATGATTCAGTTTTTATTGACATCCGCTATGTAGAAATTAAAATTGATACCAGTACCCAACACATGAATGATGATCATTTTGGAGACAATGAAGATGACCATATGGATGATCACCATCATCATGACCAATATGGATATTGGGATACACTTACTATACATCCGGGTGTTTACAATATTCTCAAACTGAGGAATGGTATTGATACTCTGTTAGGCACAGCAAATATTCCTGCCGGAAAGATCAGAAAAATAAGGCTCACTTTGGGAACAAGTAACTCTGTAGTTATTTCCGGAGTAAGTCATTCACTTAATTTATTCCCAGGCAGCAATAATTATGAATACGTAAAAATTCATGAAGAAGATGAAGATAATCATTTCAGGCCCGGACAAACCTCTATGTGGCTTGATTTCAATGTATGTAAATCTATAAATATCAGGAACGGGCAATATTATCTTAAACCATTTCTACAAGTATTTGCAATGGATAATACCGGGCGCATAGAAGGAAAAGTATTACCAAATGCAGCCCAGCCTTATGTTACTGCATGGAATGCAACCGATACTGCATCAGCTTTACCTGAAGAAGATGGCGAATATAAAATACGAGGATTAAATGCCGGTATTTACAGTTTACAATTTAAAGGTTCATTTGGTTATCAAGACACTACTATAACAAATATAGAAGTCAAAGCCAACCAGGAGATCAAGATTCCTGTGATTACTTTACATCAATAAATACCTTATATTTTATTTACAAAATAAGGCCGGAAGAAATTCCGGCCTTATTAATTTTAATATCTCTGTAAAAAAATTGCAGGTAAATATTCAGGTTATCTGAATTTATAAATCAATCCCGGTTCCCAATGCCCGTAGGAGTAATTCAGATTAAAAGAAACTGAATTCTTTGGTAGACCAGGCGCTTTTATTTTTGCAAAACGGTGATAATTATTTACAACTTGTTTGCCTGATAAAAAACCTAGGACAGCACCTACAAAAACATCCGTAGTCCAATGTTTATTCTCCGTTATTCTGCTCGCACCAATCAAAGTAGCCACACTATAAGCAAGAATTGGAACAAAAGGATGATCTTTATATTCCGAAGCAAAAACTGTGGCAGCCGCGAAAGCAACTGTAGTATGACCCGACGGGAAAGAGCTAAACACTCTTTTGCCGTTAGCATCTTTTGATGTTTTAGAAAATGGCCCCAGAAACCTTGGCTCAGCTTCTACGCCAGGATCATAATAAGATGGACGCGTTCTTCCTGAAACAAATTTTGAAACACTTTCCAAGGCAGCCGCTGTAATATAAGCCTGCGTTGCCAACAGTGTAGTGGTTTTCAGTTTTTGATTTTTAAAAATTAAACCATAGGCTCCCAAACCAGCCAATGTAAACGCTTCGTATATTCCCCCGACATTGGTAATATATTTACTGACATTATTGATTCCCGTATTCCGTTGCCGAAGTTTAAGCGCAGCCTGTTGAATAGGTTCATCAGCAAATGAAAGCGCAACGGTAACTGCCGCAAATTTTCCAAAATTTCCCCAATCCTTTTTAGTCATGTGAAAGGGCTTCGTAAATTCCTGCTTTAAACTACTCCCCAATAAAATAAAATAAGTATTGAAATTTAGTTGGGTGTTTCCATTATACGCTTTTGGATTAATATTATTAATTTGTTTACCCGCGCTATCTTTTTTCCTGGCAAGGCTGTCTAACTTGACAATTAATGTATCCTGTTGCGAATAACCTGCTAAAGGGATAGATAAAATTAGAATCAACAACCATTTTTTTCCAATTGGCATTTTAATTATTGTTTTTATGTAAAATATTTTTGAGCTTAATCCTTTTCCAGGGGAATGAATAATTGCAAACTCAATAATCAAACCAATAATTGAACCGGCCAATAAATATCTTATAAATCACATCCAAACCCGCATTATCTTATCTGTTTAATCTTGTAAAGATTAAATGAGAAAACTAAAAGTTTATACGTTTAGCTTCTATGCTCATCAATCTGAATAATTATAAATTGAATTGAAATAAATTCAGAATGTCTTCTTTTGAAAAATGGATTTTCCCCGGAATTTATCAACTTATCAATTCCACGATTCTTAACTCTTGGGATCCAATGCGACTTTCAATCTATCCATAACATCTTCCAAATGAAGCCTGGAATTTGAATCTTTGATCGAAGGTAAAGCTCTTCGGATTTCCGCAATCAGGTCCTTTATTTGTCCTTTTACAATTGAAAGCCCGTCATTGAAGGGATTAGCATCTGCATCAGGAGAAATTTGCATTCTTGGTAATGGAGAGGATGGAGAAGCGGTTTTATCAGCAGGCTGTATAAAGTCAATCAACTTTTGAGCATATATTTTTTGAAGGTTGCGGCGATATATATCTATGGGTTGATGCGTTTGCAATTCAGACCAAATACCTTTTTTAAGATCAGAAAAAAGTTCAGAAACAGTATAAGCCCCGGATGGATCGTATGCTTCAAACTGCAACAATTTATTAATGGTATTGTTGCTTATAATATAATTGAGCACATTATTTTGAATACCGGAAATGGTAGTCATATTTCCTACTCCTGCATAAGAAAATAATTTTTTATCCAGCAACCATTTCGGTGTGGTAAATAATTGTTGTTGCAAAAAATTAACCGCCTCTTGTTGTTTACTTTTAGACACATACTCATATACCATTTTTGATTGTTCAACTGTGCTGGGTGTAGTTTCTATGCCGCCAATATTTTTACTTACATGACCCATGTATCTTGTAAATTGAAGCACCAATTGATCGTACATTTCTTTTGCATTATCATATTCTTCATTGGGCTCTTTGGTCCAATCCAATAAATTAGGAAGAATCCGTTTCAGATTTTTTATTCCATAAGCGCTTGCTTTCATCGCATTGTCGCCCAGGTCCTCGTTCTGATTCCTTGGATCATTAGGATCAGATTCTGTTCCAAAATACAATCGGGGATTTTTAGCAAGATTAGTACTTACCAATTTATTAAGATAACCTTCTTCATCTTTGGCAGATTGAAACTGCGGCAGCCATTTATATCCCCATTCAATTGCCCATTTATCATACTCACCTATATGAGGAAACATACCGGCATCACCTACATCATCGCCAGGTTGTGCTACATAATTAAAACGTGCGTAGTCCATTATTGATGGCGTGTGGCCGTGAACCGCCAGCCATTTTTTATCTCTTAAATTTTCTACAGGCACTGTAGATGAAGCTCCATAATTATGCCTTAACCCAAGCGTATGGCCTACTTCATGTGAGGAAACAAAACGAATTAACTGCCCCATAAGTGAGTCACTAAAATCCATTTTCCTGGCCCGCGGGTCTACCGCGGATGCCTGTGTAAAATACCAGTTGCGTACCAGTTCCATTACATTGTGATACCAGTTAATATGGGTTTCCATAATTTCACCACTTCTTGGATCATTTACATTCGGGCCACTTGCATTAGCAATAGCTGAAGGTTTATAAACAATTGCCGAATGGCTTGCATCATCCAGGCTCCAATCAGGATCATTCACCGGTGCTTCTTTAGCTATTATAGCATTTTTAAATCCAGCCTGTTCAAATGCTTTTTGCCAATCATTAATTCCCTGGATAAGATAAGGTACCCATTTTTTGGGCGTAGCCGGATCTATATAAAATACAATTGGTTTTTTGGGTTCTACCAATTCCCCGCGTTTGTATTTTTCAATATCTTCCTCTTTTGGTTCAAGTCTCCAGCGTGTAACCATCGCAATTTTTTTTACTCCCTGCGGATTGGCATCAAAATCAGTAGAAACAGTTGAGAAATAACCAACCCTTGGATCATAATAACGTGGCTGCATTGGCACTTTGGGCAATAATACCATGGAGCTGTTCAATTCATAACTGGCCGGTCCTGAAGATCCTGACCGCGGATTTCCGGGAACTGGTGGCGTTACATTCAAATAGGTTTTCATGGTACGTATTTCTATGTTTACCGGAAATGCTTTTATATCTTTTATGTAACAACGATCTGCAAGAAGCGTAGTCAAAGAAAGATATTTCTTTACACGGCTATCGAAAAATAAAATATCATTATCACCATTAATATAATCAGTAACATCAATCACTACCCCGCTGGAATCTTTTGAAAAAGCCTTGATATCGAATGAAGCTTCAAGCGGTTGCAGATTAGAATTGATAAAAGCGCGGTACATACCATCCTGAGTTGTATCTTTTGATACTTCTTCGAATGAAATACTTTTCAGGAAAATTTTATTGTTGGGGCCTTTTCCAAATTGAATTACTTTTTTTCCAATCTGATCTCCACCATAGCCGAGGGTAGATACTCTAACGCCAGCAGCAGCTTTTGCGATCCTGTTTACCACCAGAATATCACGATTCAATAAAGTATCGGGAATTTCAAAATAATAACGCTCCCCTACTTTATGAACTTTAAAAAATCCATTTGCTGTAATTGCTTTCGAAGTGATAACCTCTGAATAAGGTTTTGGCTCACCCGCCTTTTTATCAGTGGCTTTCGACCTCGTTGTATCTTCAATACCAGATTGGCTTTTTGGTAAATTTCCAGGTACAGGTCTTTTTTGGGCAACTGTACTTAAAAACACCATTGCTGATGCAATGACAATAAAAAATTTTCCGAAATGTTTCATGTGTGTTGTAGTTATTGGTTTTGTATTTCCTTTAAAAATTATAAGGATTGATTGAATGCAATTAGTTGTATTGATACCGGCAAATTTATGAGTAACAGACAATAAATAATCACTTATTACATAAACGGAAAAAATAATAATAAAACCGCCATTTCCCTAAATAATTATAATCCAACAAAAGTTAAAAAGAAAAGGAATTACAGAAATATATCCCTTTATGAAAACAAAAATTGAAAAAACCTGTTACTTACTTTATTAAAAATTCTACCTGTTTATTCTGATAAAAATGTTTGGTATATAAAGAAATTATTTTGATGCATTGTATTTAGCTACTACGTCATCGAGCATATTTTTGAATTTCTGAACATCGGGGTCATAACCATATCCTTCAGGCTCCAGGCGGTTTTCATGAGCATCGAGGAAAAAATAATAAGGTTGTGTATTGGCATTATATTTTGAAACCTGCAAGTCAGCATTTTTATCCCCCAGCGTGGTAATTTTTTTATTTAATGTTTTTGAAAAATATTGATCACCCGGCTGTAGATCCACGGGCACATCAACATATAAGGATACAATTACAAATTCATTTTTTAATCGCTTCATCACTTCAGGATCGCTCCACACGGCTCCTTCCATTTTACGGCAGTTAACACAATTGACACCGGTAAAATCAAGCATCAATGGTTTATGCAATTTTCTTGCAATTGCCAAAGCTTCATCGTAGTCAAAATAAGTAATCATTCCGTATTTAGTAACTACATCCGGCTCATTAATTCTCATTCTATCATAATACTTTACAGGACGAGGCAGGTCAGTTGATGAAGTACTATTATTTTCTGCGGATCCAGTTGAATTTACCGGCGCAGAATTAAAATCCTGTGTTCCCATTGGAGGAACAAAAGCACTGATACCTTTAAGTGGCGCACCCCACAAGCCCGGAACCATATATACGGCAAAAGAAAAAGTAATTATTGCAAAAAACAATCTTGTCACGCTTAAATAAGGAATATCGTAATCATTTTTGGGCAATTCATCATCATGATGAAATTTCAGTTTTCCCAAAAGATAAAATCCCAGTAAACCAAAAATCACGATCCACAAACTGATAAAAACTTCACGGTCTAATATTCGCCAACCCTGCGAGAGGTCCGCATTGGATAAAAATTTTAATGCCAATGCCAGTTCTAAAAAACCCAGAGAAACTTTTACCGCATTTAACCATCCGCCTGCTTTTCCAAGCACATTTAATTTACCCGGGAAAAACGCAAAAAAGGCGAATGGTAATGAAAGCGCCAGGGAAAATCCAAACATACCTACAAGCGGCCCATAATAACTTCCCCTTGCGGCTATTACTAATAGATTACCAATGATAGGGCCTGTACACGAAAACGATACAACCACTAAAGTAAGCGCCATAAAAAAGATGCCGATAAAACTTCCCGAGCCTGCTTTACTATCTGCTTTATTAGACCATGAACTTGGCAACCCAATTTCAAAAGCGCCTAAAAAAGAAATTCCAAAAATTAAAAATAAAAGGAAAAATATAATGTTGGCAATCCAATTAGTGGCTAAGTTATTTAATGCCGTTGGACCAAAAATTACTGTAATAAAAAAGCCAAGAAGGGTAAAAATAAAAATGATAGATAAGGAATAAGAAAATGCATTTTTAATTCCTTCGGCTTTGGTTTTGCTTCTTTTTGTAAAGAAGCTAACTGTTACGGGAATCATTGAATAAACGCAGGGCGTTATCAATGCCAGTAAGCCACCTGCAAATGCAGTAGCAAAAATCCACCACAATGATTTAGTTGCAACAGAACTTTCGGCATTTCCCTGCTTCAATTGCGGGCCATCATTTTGTGAAGCTGTTTGCCCCTGCGGCAAAACAAATATTTCAAATTCATCTTCCTTTGGCAAATAATCTGCGCCTTTTTGATACATTGAATTTACCTTTCCTTTCACCAAAAAACTATCCGTTAACGAGGCATTTATTTTCTGTTGCCACTCTACAGAATCTGTGTAAAAATAAACTTCACTTTGCAAGGATGTATCCAATGCTTTTTGCTCAGTGCCATTTTGTATAAGAGAATCATTTAGAAGTTTTTGTACAGAAGTATCAAAATGAACGGATGAATACATGATATCATCCTTAGATTTTTGCAATGCGAATAATTTGATACCAGGTGCAATTTTTCCTTTGATCGTAAGAAGTACTTCGTTATTGTTTAACCTTTGAGCGTTATAAGAAAATTGTATTGTTGAAGAATCCTGTGAGAAAGCATTACCGGTTAATAATACCAATAGCAAAAAAGCATAAAGCTTAATAAACTTATTCATTTAAAAACTTTTATTTTAGATAACAGCTACTGATTTATTTTAAAGCTACAGTAAATTTCTTTGTTGTTGGAGGTAAACATTGCCTATCGTTACACACCATAAATTCAACGGCCACATCTGCAGAAGTTTTTACATTGGCTTTTAATTTTACCACCTGCACAAAATCTACATTATTAGAGAATTGTTTTACATCTACACCAAATAATGGCTCTGCATGTTTTTCTAATTTACCCACTTCTTTCGCTTTGCCTTCAAAAGTAAGCAATGGATTTTTAGTAAAAGTAATATTGGTAGGTACGGGGCCACCATCAGGAGTCGTTTGAGAATAAACGTGCCAGCCTTTTTGGATATTAGCAGTTAGATGAATTTCATATGTTTTATCACTGATCTTTTTCGCGGTAGCAGACCATGAAACAGGGTTTTGAATTTGAGCAAAAAGCAAATTGGTAAAGAGAAGTAAAAAAGAGGCAGTCACTAATTTTTTCATGAATTTATTTTATTGTTTATTTCAAATTTATTTCTATAAAAAACATTGTTGCAATTTAATTAAAAACTTTCGATCAGTTACCGGGCAAAGTATTAACCGGAGCCTGGGTAAATAAATAAAAATTTCCAAAATTGATGTTTGTATTTCTTTCTTTTATATTGACATTCAATTGTTCCTTTTAGTTGCAAAGCCAACCAGCCGCTATACACATGAAGTGATAGTTACAACTATTGATAGTTGGGTCATTATTAATTTTCTATTTTCTTTAACTTCTTGAATTAATATTACTATCACTTGTATCTGCGTTAAATACAAGCGCACTTTTGATGAAAGGAGAAGGGAATGTAAATATTAATCCGCCATGTTAATCAAAAACCTGGCGAATGGCAAATGGATGAAAATTTTTACATTTTAAAATCCCGTGATCAACTAATTTTTACCTGGAATAAATCCCAGTCTGAATAATGGGGACTTTATTCGAAAAAGGGCGTTGAAAGAAAATTTCTTTATTGATTAAAAATATTTACTTTCACACCCTAAAAAAAACAGGCCCTCCTGTAGAAACAGGTTGACCCTTACGATTGCTTGATATGAGACTCTTTAATTTTTTAGGTTGTGCTGATTACACAGCTTACAAAATTCTTTCTTCACTAATTGCCTTCATTTTAATACCTCTATTGCCCGATAAAATTACGCCATGCCGGCAAACCAGAACAATCAATATATAAGCTGTTATATTATCCCCTAAAGGGTTTTTATATTTGAAACCATTTACTGTATTGCATTTCAGCAGAAATTGATAATGATGCCCAAACTAATTTTGATACGCCCATTTAACATTACTTTGAGCAAAGGCAGCATATATTTCACAAGCTTGTTTTATACGTTTTTTTATTAAAAATTGGCAACTAAGTGCATTTGAACCGACGTTGAAATTATTCAATTATTATGATCACCAGGTCCATTACATTAGTCATTGTTGGCCCTGTTACAATATGTCCTCCTGCCTTCTCAAAGAAATGAAACGAATCGAAATCTTTTAAATATTGCTCAATGTCCAGGCCTGATATCAATGCCCTTTCCGCAGTTTTTGTATCCACTACAGCACCCGCAGCCGTTGTTGGGCCGTCATTTCCATCAGTGCCGGCAGAGAGTAAGGTAATACTATTTTGATCCTTTAGCAGTAATGCGGCATACAATGCCAGGTGTTGATTGCGTCCACCGCTTCCGTTTCCGTTTACCTTTAATGTAGTTTCGCCGCCAAAAAGAAGACAGCAGGGTTTTTTAATGCTGTCATCCTTTTGAAATGCTATGGCCGTTTTTACCATATGTTCCGCCATTTCAATTGCATTACCCTTCAATTCCCCAGTTATTACAAAAGCATGCAATCCCAATTCCAATGCGCTTTGCCGCGCAGCTTCCAGGGCTATTTTGTTGCTCCCGATTATGATATTATGTGTACGGCTAAAAATTGGATTTCCCGGCTTTGGTGTTTCGGGGTAAACTCCTTCTACTCCGTTTTTCAAATAGTTTAGCATAACCTGGGGAACCCTTGTAAGCAGATCATATTTTTCAAGTACGTAAACAGCATCATCAAAAGTGGTTGTATCGGGGGCTGTTGGCCCAGAGGCAATTGCATCAAGGGAATCACCAATTACATCTGATAAAATAAGGCTTACCAAAATGGCTGGATGTACTGTAGTAGCTAATTGTCCGCCTTTTACTTTTGATAAATGTTTTCTTACTGCATTCATCTCGATGATATCTGCTCCGCTTTTCAGCAAAAGATCATTGGTAATAATGATATCATTGATGTTTCCTCCAATTGGAAAATCTACTAACAAAGCAGAACCTCCTCCGGATACCAGGCATATAATCAGATCTTTCTTACTCGCCCGTTCTGCAATTTCAAGTATTTTTTGTGTAGCCAAATATCCATTGATATCTGGAACAGGATGCCCTGCTTCTGACATTTTAATATGCTCCAAATCACAGGCGTGCCCGTATTTTACCACTACATGGCCTTCTGTAATCCTGTCGCCTAAAATACTTTCAATTTCTTTAGCCATAATGCCACTGGCCTTGCCTGCTCCTATCACATAAATACAATTGATATCATCTATCGGCAATTGAATATGGGAAATGCATAATGTGGAATCATTAATGAATACCTGTTTGCGTATCATTTTATCTGGCAATACACTTTCTACCCCAGCCATAAAAATTTGTTCTGCAATCAATTTCGCGTTCATCTGCACCGTTTTAAAATAAGGTTCCTTTTGATGTCAATATGCCGGTCTTATCAAAGAATAAAAAGGGAGGCAATCCATACACAGGTAAAAACTGTAATACCCATAACAACCGTTGCTGTTGAGAATACACGCAGAGTAATATCCGCATGAATATCCGAAAACTTCGTTATCACCCAAAAATAGGAATCATTGGCATGTGAAACCATCATAGATCCTGCACCCATGGACAGCATAGTCAACAATTTTCCCGATTCCGAATCCAATCCCAGCCCGGGCATCATAGGCGCGACGATAGAAGCGGCCGTAATAATGGCTACGGTTGAAGATCCCTGTGCTGTTTTCAAAATGAAGGCAATCAAAAAAGGAACGGTAAGCCCAAGTCCGGTTCTACTTAATGCAAGCCCCGCGGTAGCACCAATGCCTGTTTCTTTAATAATCATTCCAAACATACCTCCCGCTGCTGTAACAATCAGGATAGGCCCCGCTTTTTCCAAAGCGCTTTCAAAAACAGCATTTATGGTTACCATTTTTTTATTCCTGAGCAACATCAAAGCAAAGGCAACTCCTATTAGCAAAGCAATGACCGGTTGCCCGGTAAAAACAAATACTTTGGCTAAAACATACGTGTCACCCAACCTCATTATATTTAATAGAGAACCGGTAGCTATTAATAATAAAGGAACCACAATGGGTAAAAAAGATAGTAATACGGGAGGATATATTTGTTCATCCTCCAGTAAAGGTATTTCACTTTCCGGGGAAGGCAGGTAAGCCTTTCCGTTAGTCATTCGTTTCACCCAGAAATAGGAAACAAAAAAAGCGGGAATTGCAAATAATATTCCCAGGATTACCAGGTTGCCGATATTGGCATTCAGGATACCTGCAGCAGCTAATGCACCAGGATGAGTGGGAATTAAACAGTGAACCGAATATAAAGAACACCCTAAAACACCCGCAATAAAAGGCATGGCGATTTTGGTTTTAGCACTGAAAGATTTTGCCAGTCCGCTTAGAATAATAAATCCTGAATCACAAAATATAGACATACCTGCAATAAACCCCGTAATGCCCAAAGCGGCGGCAGCATTGCTTTCACCTGTTTTTGATAAGATAAACCTCGCCAGTGTAATAGCCGCCCCTGTTTTGTCAAGAATAATGGCAATAACTGCTCCCAATATAATAAGGAAGCCCGTTGACGCCATCGTACTTCCAAAACCATCATTCATGATTTTTATAACATTTTTACCCGGCATTACAGCAAGAGCCAGGAAAAGCGATACCAGGAAAAGAGAGATAAATGCATTAAGCTTCCACCTGGAGGTTAGCAAAATAATAGCAGCAATACTTATAATAACCAGTGTTGATACAGCTACTGTGCTCATTATTCTTTAGTTTCAGTTTAAAACAGGAAAATGATCGACCATCCCGGTCTATACCAAGGCAAAATCATTATCCTTTGTAATTTCATTTAGAGATCTTCAGACCAGTCGTATGATTTGAGAAGGCTGTAACACCAATACTTAAACGAAGCGACCTATTTCAAACTCGCCATATCAATCACAAAACGGTATTTTACATCATTCTTTATCATTCTTTCAAAAGCCTGGTTAATATATTCCATGGCGATTACTTCCACATCGGCTACAATATTTTTTTCTGCGCAGAAATCAAGCATCTCCTGTGTTTCTACTGTGCCACCAATCATAGAACCGACAATACAGCGCCGGTTTTTAATCAATTCAAATGGATTTACTTTAGGATATTCCTTCGGTAGACCTACTACCAGCATTTTGCCATTTATAGTCAGCATCTTTAAATAAATTTCAAAATCATGATTACCACTTACTGCATCCAGCACGACATCAAAATGGCTTTCCAGTTTTTTCATAGCGGCTTCATCAGTACTCAATACAAAATGATGGGCGCCCAGTTCACTGGCATCTTTCCCCTTTGATGGAGAAGTACTGAGTACCGTTACTTCCGCTCCCATAGCTACAGCAAATTTTACGGCCATATGCCCCAAACCACCCAAGCCTGCCACCCCTACTTTATCACCGGGTTTTACATTGGCATATTTTAATGGAGAATAAGTAGTAATGCCTGCGCATAATAAAGGCGCCACACCTGCCAGATCCAGTTTATCAGAAATATGATAAACCCATCTTTCATCGCAAACAATTTGTGTACCGTAACCTCCCTGGGCTATAGTTACTTTATCTCTTTCATAACCATTATAGGTTCCAGTCATCCCTTCGACACAATATTGCTCCATGTGATTTACACAAGGCTTGCATTCACGGCAACTATCCACCATTACGCCTATGCCCGCAGTATCGCCAATGGCAAACTTTTTTACATGGCTTCCTGTTTTAATTACTTTACCCACTATTTCATGCCCGGGTACCATTGGATACATCGATCCTCCCCATTCATCCCTTGCCTGGTGCACATCAGAATGGCACACGCCAGAGAATAAAATATCGATCAATACATCATGTTCTCTTAAATCCCTTCTTTCAAAATGATAGGGGGCCAACAAGGATGTTGGGCTTTGCGTTGCATATGCTTTTACTGGTATCATTGATTTTATTTTTTTTATTGTTTCGAATATATCAAACTTATCGCTCTTACGTCTCTAAAAGACTTATACTTTTTTTAATTATAGCAATTTATTCCAAATCCTGATTTCACAAATATTTACACACGAAGAAACACCTTCTTTTTATACATAAAATACAGGAAGACCCATTTAACAAAAACAAGGCAAACGGCCATAACCACCACATTAAATGGATTGCCCACCAACTGGATCAGCCATTGAAAAAAACCATTGGTGGTGTAAATCCAATTAATAAATCGCCCTGACATATAAATAAGAATAGAATTCATGCCAATCACCTTAAAGAAAAATGCCCATTTTTTATAACCTAATACGTCAATGACATAATAAAATAAGGCCAATAAAATAAGGCTTATCCCACCCACATTCAATACAAAGGAACTTGTCCAAAGATTTTTATTGATGGGAAAATCGAGATTCCATATTTGAGCCAATATGAGTGAAATCGCGCCGGCTATAGCCAATCTGAAAGCTTTGCTTTGTTGCTTTATGGGGCTGTTCTTTAATAAATTGCCCGCTAAAATACCCAGTAGCCCTGTGCCTATGGCCGGAATGGTGGAAGTCAATCCTTCAGGATCATGAATAACTAAGTAAAGTTTACCGGGGAGGATCGACCTGTCAAGATAAGATGCAAAATTTCCTTGCATCGTAAGGTCACCACTGGCAAAACCCGGAGCGGAAGTAAATTTAAGTAACAACCAATAACCAATCAGTATTGCGCAAAACCAAATAATTTGCCCCCGTTGTTTAGTGTATATATAAATGATATTAGCAAACATATAAGCCAGGCCAATCCGTCCTAATACACTGGCAAAGCGGATTTGGGCAAGAGGGTGAATCATGAGGCCATTATTATAAATAATGCCTAAGATTACCAGAATAAAACCTCTTTTTATTACACGAAATAAAACCTCTTGCTTACTTTTTCCTTTTTCCAGTTCGCGCCCCACAGAATACGGAGTTGCTACGCCGGCAATAAAAAGAAAAAGCGGGAATATAAGATCGTAAAAATGAAAGCCATTCCAGTCGGGGTGAGTAAATTGAGTGGAAATTGCCCCCCAAAAAGAAGATCCCGTTGCTTTGGCAAGGCCATGAAAAATCTCTTCAGCACCCATGATCCAGAACATATCAAAACCCCGAAGGGCATCAAGGGAATAAAGGCGTTGCGTTGGTAAAGTTTCTGTCATAATAGTTAATGGTTTTATAATTGAGTTAATCAGGAAATTCTCTTTTATAAATAAAGCTGATGCAGAGCAATAGCGATAATGATTTAATAAAGATAAGAGATTAGAGATAGCAGATAAAAAAATTTGGCAGAAAGATTATTCAAAGTAAAGATTTGCCCGGTTTTTTTTACTCATTAAATTAAAAAGCAATAAAGAAAGGATTGTTAAGATCCCGTTTATTATACGTGAGTTCTGTTTTCATATCTTCCCGGTACACTCCCCTGTTGGAAGCATTTAAAATTGCATGGGCTGCGGCAGTGTCCCACTCCATCGTGGTTCCTAATCTTGGATAAATATCTGCCCGGTTTTCAAGAAGCAGCATAAACTTAAGGGAACTGCCAAGTGATGTAAGGGTAACATTTGGAAACCGGTTTATAAAAGCCTTTGTTTCAACTGACATATGAGACCGGGAAGCTATTACTGTTATGTGCTCTCGTCGAAACAGTTCATCAAATTGATTTCTTTCAACCAATGGCGAAAATTGAATCAATTGTCCCTTTTCATTTTTATATACTCCTGTTTCTTTTGAACCCCAATACAGCGTATCGGTGCATGGTACATAAATTACACCTGCGATGGGAGTATTTCTATGAACCAGGGCTATATTGATCGTAAACTCATCATTTTTATTGATGAACTCTTTAGTGCCATCCAGCGGATCTACCAACCAAAAGTATTCCCAGGATTTTCTTTCCTCAAAATCAATATTGGCCCCTTCCTCTGAAAGAACAGGCAAATTTGATTTACCGAGATGCCCAATAATAATTGTATGAGATCTTTTATCAGCCCTCGTCAATGGAAATTCACCCTGCTTAACATCCTCTTCAAATTCTCCGGAACGGTATATCTCCATAATTGCTTTGCCTGCATCAAGTGCAGCAGATTTTGCTATTTCCAATAGATGCCGAACATTTGCCATTTTGTAATTCTGCTCCGGTTTTTTAACCTTTTACAAATATTATCAATTTTTTCAAACTCTTTAGGTGATTGCCGTCAATAGAAACCGTGATAGCCCTCATTGGAAATGGATTCTGTATACTGTTCCTTTGAAAAAGAAAATTCAAAAACAATTTAGTTAACCTTAAAATTTATTATTATGAAAAGTGATAGTGAAATTCAAAAAGATGTGATGGCCGAACTTAAATGGGAACCACTTTTAAATTCTTCCCAAATTGGCGTAGCCGTTAAAAATGGCATTGTAACTCTTTCCGGCCAGGTAGATTCTTTTTCAAAAAAACTAACAGCCGAAAAAGCCGCTAAAAAAGTAGCCGGTGTGAAAGCCGTTGCAGAAGATATACAGGTAGGAATCTCTCACGCCAACCATAAATCAGATGCTGAAATTGCAGAAGCCGTATTGAATGCATTAAAATGGCATTCTGCTGTTCAGGAAGAAAAGATTAAAATTAAAGTAGAAGATGGTGATGTGAAACTTGAAGGCGAGGTAGATTGGGATTATCAGCGTGCCGATGTAAAAGAAGCAATTGAACATTTGACAGGGGTACGTTCTGTAATTAATTTCATTACAGTAAAACCCAAAATTTCAACTACTGAAATTCAAAAAAAGATTAATGATGCTTTTCACCGTAGTGCCACCATTGATTCAAAAAAGATAATCGCAGAAGTTGATGGAAGCAGGGTTATCCTTAGTGGAAAAGTTCGCTCCTTTTCCGAAAAAGAAGATGCAATATCCGCTGCATGGAATGCACCGGGCGTAATAAGTGTTGAAAGCAAGTTAGAAATAGAAGAACCTGAATATGCTTTTGGAGAATGACCTTTATTTCTTCACGAATAGCTATTTCAATTATTTGATTATTGATTGAGATAGCTTCTTGAAATATGAATAGAACCTTGTTAAATAGGTTTCTGCAAAAGTTGATTGAATAAATATAACGCTGTAAAAAACGATTTGAATGAAACTATTTGCATTAAACAGCAGCCGTGCATTTGGTGAGTTAGTTGCCAAACAACTCAACATCAGTTTATGCGCACATGAGGAAAGAAATTTTGAAGATGGTGAGCATAAAAGCAGGCCGCTGGAGAATGTACGCAACCAGGAAGTTTATGTCATTCATTCTTTGTACGGCGATGCAACCGAAAGTGGAAATGATAAACTTTGCCGGCTGTTGTTTTTTATCGGAGCGTTAAAAGATGCTTCTGCAAAAAAGGTAACGGCAGTAGTTCCATATTTATGTTATGCACGTAAAGACCGTAAAACAAAACCAAGAGACCCTGTAACCACACGCTACATTGCCCGTTTGTTTGAAGCAGCCGGAACTGACAGCATTATTACGATGGACGTACATAACATTCAGGCATTTCAAAATTCATTTTCTATTCCTGCCGAAAACCTGGAAGCAAGAAAGTTATTTGCAGATTATTTATCGCCACTTATGAAAAATGAAGACCCGGTAATTATGTCTCCTGATTTTGGCGGCATAAAAAGGGCGGAACGATTTCAGCAAACATTGAGTAAGCAATTGAACAAAGAACTACCAGTTGTATTTATGGAAAAATACCGCAGTGGTGGTGTTGTATCGGGAGAAAAAGTGGCAGGAGAAGTGAAAGATAAAACGGTTATCATTATTGATGATTTAATAAGCACCGGCGGCACTATTGCGAGGGCTGCCGCAGCCTGTAAAAAAGATGGAGCCAGGAAGGTAATGGCATTTGCCACTCACGGCCTTTTTACCGGTAAGCCTGATGTAACATTGATGGAAGAGGCTTTGCAGCAAATCATCACTACCAATACCATTCCACCTTTCAGATTGGAAAATACAAGTGTAAAAGAAAAAGTAACTGAATTGAATGCCGCCATACTTTTTGCAGAAGCCATTAAATGTATGAATGAAGGAGGTTCTGTTACAGCATTAATAGAGGATTAAAAAACAATAACCGATGGTGAAAAATAACATCATGGAGACAGCTACAGCAAATGAAATTCCGATAACAGAAAAAGTTTCTTTTTTAAAGCAACCGGAAAACTACCCGCATCCCGTTGATAAAATAGAAACAAAAGAAACACATATGTCATGGGTATTCCTGGTGAATGATTTTGCTTACAAACTCAAAAAGCCGGTTCAGTTTCTTATACTTGATTTACGCACACTACAAGCCAGGCATCACAACTGCCAGGAAGAAATACGCTTAAACAAAAGGTTGGCTGGCGATATATATGTTGGAATAGTGCCGCTGGTACTTAATGATGAAGGCAAACTTCAGATAGATGGAAAAGGGCAGATTGTAGAATGGATGGTAAAAATGAAAAATATACCGGAGGAAAATTTACTGGATTATGCGCTCCGGAATCAACAGGTAAATAGAAAACTGGTTGAAAATGTGGCCACCTTATTGGCTGAATTTTATAAAAAAGCTCCGCCCGTTCATATGGAACCATACTTGTTAAGGAAAAAATTAAAAGAAGAAATAATTTCTACGCATAAAGAATTATTACAACCCTTGTATCATTTGCCTGTTACGTTAATTGACCAGGTGGGCAACAACCTGGTTCATTTTCTAAACACGCATTTATTGCTTTTCGATAAAAGAGTTGACACCGGAAAAATTATTGAAGCACATGGTGATTTAAAACCAGAACATATTTGCCTTGCTCCTCAACCTGCTATTATTGATACATTGGAATTCAACCGCGATTTAAGAGTAATGGACATAGCAGAAGAATTATCCTTTCTTGACATGGAAAGCGAAATGATGGGCGACTTGATTACAGGAAAACAATTTTTTGATAGTTATAAAAAAATGTCCAATGATAATATTCCTGAATCACTCATTTATTTTTATAAAACGAAGAAGGCTTTCCAGCGTACCTGGATGGTTGCAAGGCATATAATGGAACCCAGTTATAAAGATGAACCCAAATGGTTGACGAAGGCAAATGCTTATTTACAACTTGCGAAAAAATATAACGACAAACTATCCGGCTGACGGTGTTGTTTTTGTAAAATTTTTCAAACCACCTTTTTCTTTTTCCCATCGCTCCATAAAGCCCAAAGCGTCTTCATCACTTAGATTATAAAAGTTTTCATATGCCTGCGATACGGCATAAAAAACACCCGGCTTTTCCAGGATGATTACCTCATCCACTTTTTCGGCCAGCATATCTTCCATTTCAAAACCGGAAACCGGCGCTGCAACCACAATCTTACCGGCATGCTTTTTTTTACACATTTCAATAGCTGCAAAAATAGTGGCGCCTGTTGCAATGCCGTCATCTACCAGGATGACCGTCCTGTCTTTTAATTCCGGCAATGGTTTTCCTTTACGCAACACTTTTATTCTTCTCTCTATTTCCTTTTTTTGTTCTTCCACCACTTCATTAATAGTATCCTCATTTAGTTCCTGCCTGGCATGCGGACTTAAATAAATACTTCCATCTTCTGCAATGGCGCCAAAAGCATATTCGGGATTATAGGGATGGCCCAGCTTGCGCGAAACAAGCATGGAAAGTTCAGCATGCAAATGAATG
Source organism: Hanamia sp. (assembly GCA_036565505.1). GTDB lineage: Bacteria > Bacteroidota > Bacteroidia > Chitinophagales > Chitinophagaceae > Ginsengibacter. The sequence goes on along the minus strand of DATCMY010000169.1, from coordinate 4,489 downwards.
GCTACATAAAAAGCCGTTTCGGCGCCGCCTCTTGGAATACCCAATACCACTGCATTTTTATCCCGGTATTTTTCCAATGCTTTTGCCAATTGAAGGGCAGCATCTTTTCTATCTGTAAACATGGCTTATTTTTTTAAAAATGATTGTAATAGATTTATTTTTTTTATCCGGCCTGTTGAATTGTATCTGTCATTCTTTTCAACACCAGGAGATCAAACCATTATCATAAAAAACTATTTTCTCTACTTATTCTTTACAACATTACTTCACCCTTATCACTCACTATTGTTCCAAATTTTTCGGATAAATATTGCATCCGTTGAATACTCCATTTATACTCTTCACCCATTGCAAGATTTACCTGGTAGTTGGAAATCATGGTAGGAATGAGTTCTAATTTTTCAATTCCTTGTTTAGAAGCCTTCACCTTAAAGAAAAATGAATGATCATTTCTCAATACCGGGTCTACTACATAATCATCCACAAAATCTCCCGTATCATACAGGATCAATTTATGGTTGTACACTTCTATACCCTGGAAATTATGAGCGCTATGGCCGTGAATAATATCTGCTCCCTGTGCAATCATTTCATGTGCAAAGTCAATGAAATACTTTTCAGGTTCGGCTTTCATATTAGGCCCCCAGTGAATGCTGACAATCAGAATATCAGTTTTCTTTCGCAATTGCGCTATATCGTTCAAAGCCTTATTGCAGTCTTCCTTTTCTAAAATATCAATATAATTAATTCCGCTGGTAGAAGTGCCGGCCTTCCATCCGGGTTCATTATCTGTAAAACCCAATACCCCGATCTTAATATTCTTTTCTGTAAGAATAACCGGCTTTGCAGCTTCTTTTTCATTCATACCCGCGCCCGCATATTTTATACTTGCCACATTTAGTGTTTGAAGGGTTTCCCTTAAACCTTCTTCTGAAAAATCCAAAACGTGATTATTGGCAAGGTTGGCAACGGTAATGCGTGCTTCTGTCAGCGTTTTAATTTTATCGGGACTTGCTTTAAAATTGAATGTCTTTAATATCTTTTTAGTACTATTCGTCAGTGCTGCTTCAAGGTTAATGATATTGATATCTGTATTTTTTAATAATGGCAACACATTACCCCATGGATAGAGATAATCTTTATCACTGATAGCTATATTGACACCTCTGCCAATCATCACGTCGCCCATCAACCCAATAACAATTGTGTCATCGCTCATCATTATTTAATTCTTGTATTTAACTGTAAGATTAAAATAAGAACCGGGGAAAAAATATAATTGCCGGCAGGCTTAATAATGATTGTCGTCATTGAAAAGTTGATCTACCGCTTTCTGGTCTGAGTACTGTCATATAGTTAACTGCCGGCAATCATTACCTATTTGTGCATTCTGGTTCAACTTGCTTTTGAAAAAAAATACAGAATGACCGGTTCAATCATACTAAAGATTCTTGTTGCCACGGGCATCCTTATTTTTCTCTTTCCATTCATGGATAAAAGGCAAAAACAAAAAACAAACAAAAACATGGATACTCAACTTCAAACGGTAATAAAACTTCCTGATCCTGTTTACAAAAGCGGTACTTCTATAGAAGAAGCGCTGCTAAAAAGAAGGTCAGTAAGGGAATATAAAAAAGAGCCGCTTGAGTTAAAAGAAATTTCACAACTGTTATGGGCGGCACAGGGCATTACTTCAAAAGAGGATGGAAGAACAGCGCCATCAGCGGGGGCATTGTACCCGCTGGAACTCTATGTGATCAGTGGAAATATCAATTCACTTACTCCCGGTGTATATCACTACCGGCCATCGGGTCATTCATTGGAACAAATATCAGAAGGAGATAAGAGGAAATTATTATCCGCTGCTGCGATGATGCAGGGAGCGGTTAATAAAAGCGCTGCAGTAATCGTAATTGCAGCGGAATACAAACGCACAACGGGGAAATATTTAGAAAGAGGAAAAAGGTATGTTCACATGGAAGCCGGCCATGCCGCACAGAATATTTACCTGCAGGCGGTTTCATTGAAAATAGGAACAGTGGTAATAGGTGCTTTTTCTGACAGCCTGGTAAAACAAATTCTTCATCTGCCCAAAAGTGAAGAACCATTGTACCTGATGCCGGTAGGCAAAATATAAGTAAGAAGAATATAAACATTATAGGATTAGGTATTTAATTCGCAAAGCCCGTTACACACCCGAATTATCAATTGCCCCGATCCTTTAGGTCGGGGTAAAAATGACAGGTTTTAAGGGCTTTAGCCAAATAACTAAAAATACCGTATATATATTTTGGCTAAAGCCGAAAACAAAAAAAATCTTTCTCCCCGTGCTAAAGCAACGGGGCTATTGACTTGGGAACTAAATACATAATCCTATAACATTAATGGGATTAGGTAAAATAAGCGCAAAAGCAAATAGACTTGGGTGAAGAGAAAGAAAAGATTCGTTGCAATGATGTAATGAATTGAACAACTTTACCTGATTTTAAAGCCTGTGCAAAAAGTTTAAAACCGCCGGGCTTTTACATCTCAAATTCCCACACCGTTCTGTAATTCCCATATTTTTCAATATAAGTAAGAAAGGCATTGTAAAACGGATCTGCACCAATAGTAGCGCTGTCGCCTATAACAAACAATTGTTCTTTGGCCCTTGTGATGGCTACGTTCATGCGGCGATAATCTTTTAAAAATCCAATATCACCATCATCATTGCTGCGCACGAGCGATAGAATGATGATCTCTTTTTCCTGCCCCTGGAAACTGTCGATGGTGCTGATGCGCATTTGTTTTGGCAATACCTCTTTAGCGGCTGCTACCTGGCCTGAATAAGGAGAAATAAAAGCAGTAAGATTTGGATCCAGCGATTCTGTTTCTATCAGCTTTTGCGCTATCAATAACTCGCCTTCATTTTGTAAACTCAGGCCATTGCTACCCTGCTTTTCATTATACCCTGAACCGGCAGTGTCAATAAAACTGAGGTGTACGCCTACATTGGAAAGATGCGCGGCAGTCTGTAACAGTCCTTTGTAAAAATAAGCTCCGGAAAAACCCGCGATGGATTCACGCATGCGGTATTGCGTATCCAGCAAAAAGATATTTTGCACCGCTTCTACGCAAACTTCCAAAATAGACTGATTCAATCCCATAACTGCAGCCTCGTGGCTAAGCACCGTAGGGGGAAGTTGCAGGTGATCGCCCGCCAGTACATATTTAGAAGCCAGCGGAAAGATGCACCAGGCCAGTGGTTCTATGCATTGGCCCGCTTCATCTATTACCAACGTTTGAAAGTTGATGTGATTGATCTTCGCATCGTATAAGCCAATGGGCGTTCCCAATATTACGGAGGCTTCCCTATATAATTTTTCCTCGTTATACGCCTGCAGATTTTTTAATTGAGTTCGTATGCTTTTTACTTCCCTGAATAAAAGATTGCGTTGCTCCCGTTCTGCTTTTCCAAAACTTCGCTTGTATTTTAAAGCCATCCTTCTAAATTCCTCCGCCCTTTTTTTAAGTTCCTTTATTTCTTTTTGTTGCTTTGCATTGGCAAGCTTACCCTCAGGCGTATACGCAAAAACTTCTTCATCCACCTTGCTGGTATTCCCTACCCTAAGCACCTGCAATCCTTTTCTGATAAGGCCTTTAGCGATATGATCTACAGCAGTATTGCTGGGAGCGCTTACCAATACCTTCTCTCCTGCCTTTACCAATTGTACGATACCTTCTACCAGGGTAGTCGTTTTGCCGGTTCCCGGCGGGCCATGCACAATGGTTATATTTTCGTTTTGAAGAATGGCTTTAACAGCCTGTTGCTGACTCAGGTTCAACTGCTGATTGATAAAAGTAAATTCAACTTCGTTTATACTTCTCCTGTTATTGCGGGGTACATTACCATGCAATTGTTCAAACAGAGGATACAAGTCTTTATTATTCTCCAGGCCATTCAGCACTGTTTTCATAATGGTAATGGTGCGCTGGTCAGGAGCCAGTTTGATGCCTACTTTATCATCATCTATCCAGTCTGGAAAATCTGGCGCAAACAACCGGAACTCTCCCACCCTTCCATCAAGACTAAGGAGTATAGCTTTCACGGGTTCTTCTCCTGCACAAAAACATTCTATGGCAGCGCCATCCCTGAACTGGTTGGTATCGGCAGGAAAAGGTAGCCTGAAACTGATCTCAGGGTAATCGGCATATCCAAAATTTTTACGGGTAACCGAGATAGGATGCAATGCGAGCCCCTCTGCCTTCAATGATTTTAGGGTATGTTGCTGATCAAGGCTGTAGCGCTTTACTTCTTCTTTTTCTTCGGCAGTAATTGCTGCCAGTAGTTGCCTGATGTATGGATGTGTTGCCGGCATTAAGTGAAAATACACCTGTGAAGGATAATAAAAAATTTAATTGAATAATATACAAAGGCCGGATAGGTGCTCAGGGACGCTTTTTAAAACCTTAGTAGAAAAAAATTTAATAGCCCTTCAACCTTATTACC
>DATCMY010000168.1:0-1833 GCA_036565505.1 Hanamia sp. | reverse complement strand
AAGCAAGTATCTTGCCTACACTCTGGTAATAACTGTTATCTGCTCCATAAAATAATCTATCCTCACCTAAAAGTTCAACTGCAAAGTCAATCATATTTTCTGCGTTATTGCTGCCTGAAGTATCCACATAAATATTAGGGTAGTCTTTAAACAGTTTGCATTCATACTCCCAATCACCTCCACCGCCGATATGAGCATATTGGAATATACCCTCAGGATACCGCCTGGCAATATCCACAAAATCTTCAGGTATCGAGGTATTCGGTGCCTTGTAGCCATTGTATTTCATGCGGTACCCACCCACCCCAAGCTGGCACTCTCCGTGAGAAAAGATAATCATCTTAAGATCAATGAGCTTTTCAATTATCGGGAAGTACAATGGGTCGTTGATCTTTACCTGGTAATAGAGTTCTCCGGTTCCGATCATGCCCGCATCTGTACATCGCTTGATCTCTTCCAGCGATTCCTTCTTATAAGCCGGATTCAGCACAAAGCCGCCCAACAAATGATCCGGATATTTTTTGATAGCCTTTATTGTCAGATCATTATACTTCCTAAATTGTTCCGGGGTTCCGGGAAATACGTCCAGGTACCTTGATATCACCTGCTTTTCTATCCCCAGCCGTTCACCATAATCCAGTTGCTCGCCTGGACTGTCATCAGTAAAATAAATGTGGGCATGGGTATCTATTTTCCGATATTTCATCACTTCCTTCATTAAGTCATACTTAGACTTCGCTGAAGACTTTTCTTCTTCCTCCCTTTCCCTGTCCGGCACTGCCATACCTTTGAGATGGCCACCAATTAATATACCGGCCGCGCTGGCTGCAGTACTGGTAACAAATTTTCTGCGATTAATGTTCTTTGGCATAATGAAAAACCTTATAGAATTTACGGATGTACACTTTTTACATAAACTATAAACCTGAGTTCGGGATAAGAAAACAGTAAAAATAGTTCTATAAAAGAAGAAAAGCGGAATGGCTTTTGCTTAATAAATAGTTGATAACCAATCTAATAAGTCAATTATGAGCACTCCACTTTTCTCAGACAAAGTTGCAGAAATTTTTGTAAAAGTTGACGATTTTTGTAACCATTTTGAAAATGAATTCAAAAAACAAAGTTTACCAACTCCTATAGACATAAAAAAGCGCAATAGAAAGACGACATTAAGCGACTCCGAAGTGATCACTATTTTGATTGCTTTTCATGGTGGCCAGTTTAGAAATTTCAAGCATTTTTATTGCCATTACGTATGACATCATTTAAGAGATTGTTTTCCCGATGTAGTTTCCTATAACCGGTTTATAGAATTAAGTCACCGCTGCGCGGGTACCCTTTATGATGTTTCTGCATTACTGCTGCCGGGGCGAATGCACAGGGATCAGCTTTATTGATTCTACCGTTCTTCGTGTATGCCACAACAAAAGAATTAAACGAAATAAAGTGTTTAAAGGAATGGCAAAAGTGGGTAAATCAACGGTAGGCTGGTTCTTTGGATTTAAGTTGCATTTAATCATTAACGACAAAGGAGAAATACTCTCTTTCTATCTCTCACAGGGCAATACAAGCGATAACAGTGCAAAAATAATTACCCGAATGACCAAAGAAATTTTTGGAAAAGTATTTGGTGATAAAGGATATATTAATAAAGCATTGGCAGATTTATTATTTGGTGATGGCATACAACTAATACCAATGTGAAATATTAATTAGTCCAAAACATGTCTTCAAAAATATAACTGAAAGAGCAAGTTGAAATGACTGAAGCTGTTGTTGTTTTATTAGTGACTTCTTCAATAAATTTACTGAGGTCATTTAATGACTTATGCA
>DATCMY010000167.1:0-5235 GCA_036565505.1 Hanamia sp. | reverse complement strand
AGCCTGCCTGAATATCCGGATAAACACCAACCGGATAAACACAAGATAAATAATGACGGAACATGGAGGGCATTCGAAATAGACCATTACAGAATTTCGTATAGAGTTAAAAAAGATCAGATTCGCATCATTCGGCTTAGGCATACCAGCAGATCGCCGTTGCCCTATTGAAGTGAAGAATCATTGAGAAAAGGCGGGAAATTTGAAAAAGCCAAAGGAAGCTAAATTAAAAATTGTACAGGGTAAACAGGCAGAAGTAAAACTGCAATTAACAAAAATACTTTGCAAAAGCAGGGCTGGACAATGTAACATCAGCTATGTGCATGCATCAGCAGGAGGTCGGGTTTGATATTCAATTTTCAGCTTTAGTTTTTAACTGCAACAACATAGTTTTTATAAGAAATCTAAAAATAAAATAGTAAGATTCAGGGCATTTAGCACAACTTCCTTACTTGAACCCTACCTTGGCCAAATTGATTTAAATGGAAAATTTTCATTAACACGATGAGATACATTTTTACTATCTCTTTTACTTTCCTTGTACTTTCTGTTTTTGCGCAAAAGGAAATAAAGCTGGAAGAAGTAAAAAACCATATTGGCGACTCTGTAAAAATCCAGGCAAAAATTTACGGTGGTAAATTTCTTGAATCTGCAAAAGGAACTCCTACCTTTTTAAATGTGGGAGACAATTATCCTAATGGTCCTAAAACTCTTGTAAGAGGGAGTGATGTAAGAAAGCAATTTAAAAAGCCACCAGAAGAATGCTTTAAAAAACCTTGCTATATATTATCTATGGCAAAATTATTTTGTATAAAGACAAGCCTGAAATAATTGTTTATAATCCCAATCAAATAATTCAAGTTATTGGAGTTCCAATAGAAAAAGATAAAGGATAGATGTACCATTTTCTATTGAAGAAATAAGTAGAAATAATGGCGGCGATGACTGTAAATATACTTTTACCATCAGTTGTTGCCTTTGAGCATATAGAAAAAATTATTCTCAATTCTTTTGCAGGCTTCTTAATAGACTTTCAGAAAAAATCTCTTGCGATAAAAAGAACTAATTTTTATTTCCATCTGAAATAACAATATTTTTTTAGATTTTTCGTTTCCGCCATTAGGATTGTAAACATTTGAATTTAAACATGTTAGTCAATTCTTGTCTTACTTCCCAAAAATTGAATTGAATCCTTTGGAAAAACACATTTCAATTTTTAATGTCAATCTCTGATAGATTTAAAAGGCAGATAGGTAGATGACTGATTATTTCATCTTTAGACGGCATTAATGGGGTATTACAATTCGCTGCTTTACAAACACTGAATTTATAGCCTGGAAATTAGACATGATTTTTGTGGTTATAATTTAATATTCCAAAATACACCCCCTTATGAGGAAAATGAAAAACCTAAAGAAAAACTCAGCCTTTATCACTAAAGCTGCAAGTTTGTTAACCATTGTAGCAGGCTGTCTTGTCCTGGCCGGATGGATTTTTAATATCCCTTCTTTTAAAAGTATATTTTCAGGTATTATTAGTATAAAATTCAATACTGGCGCTTGCTTTATACTTTCCGGCATTACGCTTTACCTTATGGAAGTGCGATCAAGAAGCCAATTCAAAAAAAATATTGCTTCTGTTTGTTCTTGGATTGTTTTGATTATAGCTATTCTGAATCTTTCAGAGTACATTTTCAGGTTCAACCTGGGTATTGATGAACTTTTGTGGAAAGAAGGCCCGGGAACTATTGCCACTATCTTTCCGGGTCGGATGAGCATTAGCACTGCCGTTAATTTTACTTTGTTAGGTTTTATTTTTCCTTTGCTGGATAAAAAAAAATATCATTGGCTCATACAGTCTTTGTTGATTGCCATAATCGCCAGCTCCATGTTTGGAATATTAACTTATCTCTTTGACGTCAGCTTTTTAGACTCCTTTCCTCAGGTTAATAATACTGCTCTTCCTGTAGCTATATTATTTATTGTTCTGTGTTTGGGTATTTTTAAAAGTCGCCCGCTTGGTTATATCCATTTTTCTTTTCAGAAAAAAATTGTCGGCTTTTTTGTGCTAATCCTCTTGGTTCTGGGTATTATATTTTTCGCCTTTAATAAAAACACTGAGCAGATTGGAGAGGAGAAAAATTTATCCATGCATGCCCATAGAGTAATGGTTTTGGCCGATGAAGTAAATACAGAAGCTTATGCAGTGCAAAGCGGGTTAAGCAGCTATATTTTGACTGGGGAAGGTAACTTCCCTCTTAGTTTAACTAATGCGTCCGATACTATAAATATCATGATGGCTGGTCTCCGAAAAATAACAAAAAGTTATGCAAGTATTCAAATGCAGCTTGATACACTCGAAAAAAATCTTAACAATTATATAGCCTTCCAGAAAGACCTGTTGAATATTCGGCGTGAGGAAGGGTATGAAGTTGCACAAAATAAATTTCAAAAGGAGGGCGGAAAAATATTACTTAATGGCATTGATTCCATTATTTCAGTTATTGAACAGAACGAAGTTCAAGCTATGAAAGAACGCGAAAGTCAAATTGAACAAAGCATTCATAACTCTTCAAAAATTTTCAATCTCTTCCTGGTTATCGCATTTATCCTATTACTGATTGGGTTTATAATTATTTATAAAAACAATTGGAAGAGAAATAAAGCTGAAGAAGCCCTTAAAAAAAGTTTAAAAGAAATTTCCGATTATAAATACGCCCTGGATGAATCATCTATAGTTGTCATCACTGACCAACATGGAATTATCAATAAAGTAAATGATAACTTCTGCAAAATTACCAAATACACAAGGGAGGAATTAATCGGGCAAGATCACCGCATTTTCAATTCAGGATATCACACAAAAGAATTTATTCGTGATTTATGGATAACGATTAACAATGGAGAAGTATGGAAAGGTGAAATAAAAAACAAAGCCAAAGACGGAACTTATTTTTGGCTGGACAGCACTATAGTTCCTTTCATGAACGAACATGGCAAACCATATCAATATGTGGCAATTCGATCTGACGTTACAAAACGAAAAAAACTGGAAGATGAAATAATAAAATTTAACCAGGAGTTGCAAAAACGAGTTGAGAATAAGACTATGGAAGTAATTGACAAGGAACAGCAGTACCGTTTTCTACTTCAAAATATGCGGGAAGGCATCCAGGTTATCGGGTATGACTGGCGGTATCTTTTTGTCAACAATTCTGTCGTGGAACAAAGTAAATATTCCAATGAAGAATTGCTGGGGTATACCATGATGGAAAAATATCCCGGTATTGAAAACACAGAGTTATTCAAAGTTCTTCAACGCTGTATGAAGGATCGTAGTTTCCAAATTTTTGAAAACGAATTTACATTTCCAGATGGTACAAAAGGGTACTTTGAACTAAGTATTCAGCCTATACCCGAAGGACTCTTTATCATCTCAATGGATGTTTCAGAACGCAAAAAAATAGAGAAGCAAATTAGCAATTATAAATTTGCTTTGGATGAAGCTTCCTTAATTAGTGTTACAGATGAAAAAGGAATCATTCTGCATGTCAATGAAAACTTTTGCAGGATTTCCAAATACAGCCAAGAAGAATTAATCGGGAAGGATCATCGGATCTTCAATTCCGGATATCATACTAAAGCATTCATAAAAAATTCATGGGGAACCATTACCAATGGAAAAGTATGGAGAGGAGAATTAAAAAACAAAGCCAAAGACGGAACTTATTTTTGGGTTGATACTACCATCGTTCCATTTCTGGGTCAGGAGGGTAACCCCTTTCAATATATGACCATACGATCAGATATTACACAGCGTAAGAATTCAGAAGCAAAAACACAGGAAGCTATTGAACGGTATGATATATTATCACAGGCCACCAGTGATACTATATGGGATTGTGATATCATAAATAGCACAATGTTGTATAATGATGGAATAACTAAGATGTTCGGCTACGAATACCAGGAAATAGATAATGTTATTGAATGGTGGGAAAAGAATATTCATTTTGATGATAAAGAAAGGGTTTTAAAAAAAATAAACGACCATATTGAAAATGGTTTACAAAACTGGCAGGATGAATACCGTTTTTGCTGCGCCGACGGAACCTATAAAGACGTATTTGACCGGGGATACATTCTTTTTGACGAAAACAAGAAACCCTGCCGTATGATCGGGGCGATGACAGATTTAACAGAGAAGAAAAGACTGGAAAAAGAACTTGTAAAGCAACAATTGAAACAACAAAAAATGTTAATGGAAGTTGCCCTACAGGCTCAGGAAGAAGAAAAAAACGAATTGGGAAGAGAACTGCATGATAATATTAACCAGATAATGGCCACTGTAAAAATTTACCTGGGTATGGCCAAATCTGGCCAGGATACACCGGAAGACCTGGTAGGCAAAAGTTATGAATATGTAATTGAAGCCATGGAAGAAATCAGGAAACTGTCTCACTCGCTGGTGCCTCCATCGCTGGGCGAAATTAGCCTGAAAGAAGCCCTGGAGGAATTATTAGAAAATATAAATTTGTTTAAAAATATTCAGGTGCATTTATTGATTGATGAAAAATATAATGACCAGCTAAAAGATAATAACATAGAACTGATGCTTTACCGTATTGTACAGGAACAGTTGAATAATATCAATAAATATGCTCAAGCAACAGAGATTGTTATTTCATTGAAAAAAAATGACGGCAACCTGGTGTTGTCTATTGCTGATAATGGAGTAGGATTTGATATCTCGCAAAAATCTAAAGGTATTGGATTAAAAAATATTGAAAGCAGAGTGAAATTTTATTCCGGCAATATAAACATCATTTCCGCACCCGGACAGGGATGCGCACTTGAAGTTTTTATACCTTTTTAACAACAAAATATTTTCTATATTAAAAAATTTCTCTTTTCACCAGTATGAGTGTTACATTCTAAGCAGTATGTGTGCTTTTGCGTATAGCCTTGTAGGTTAAAGTAAACACCATACAGTGAAAGCAATAGATGAGTTTGTGAATGAAACGAAATTGAGGGGAACGAAGGAAGCAATAAACGAAGTGGGATGAAGGACACAAGTAGCTGCCACGAATGGAGGCTGCAGGAACTGTAAATAATACCAATGTGAATAAATAATTAGTCCAATATTTGTTTATTGGATTTTTTTGTTTATTTTTGGACTATAATATAAATCATTAACTATGTCATCCCCCAAGCAAATAATTATCAAAGAGACAAT
>DATCMY010000166.1:0-2148 GCA_036565505.1 Hanamia sp. | reverse complement strand
GAATAACCAATTGGTAACTGTAAGCGTTTTGATTTAACCATTTGTCAAGCGAGTCATTGTCTGCAGGATACTCATATTGATTTTTATCCTGAACCTCGAGTATATAATTATATTCTTTTTTGAAATTAAATTTACCATTGCTATTGTATGCCTTTAGATAAAGATCTGCTATTGAGTTGCAATTGCAAGAAATCGAAATTGCATTTCCATTCTTTATCTTAATTGCCGCTGTATTACCAATATTTATGGAATCAGAACAATGGGCAATAGAAGAGAAATATTCAAACTTAGACCTATCGACCGATGACCCGTACTTTATAAGTGTGGGATTTCTCACTTGGAGGTCTTTTCCCATTAAGAAATCATTTATGTTTTTCTCTGTAATGCTGTGGGCTCCTGAGTAATATTTAATGATTCCAGTTCCATCTATCCAAGTGGAATATGGGTAACCGTCAATTGGAAATAAATCAAAAAGTCCTTGACCTTCTGTAGCCATTGGCAAATTTGGTTTAAATATTTTGCTGTGTTTCTTAAAGAATAATTCCGTATTCTCTTTACTCTCGTTGTTCACCAGGATAATCTGAATTTTATCCTTGAAGAAATTTTGCAAGGAATCAAGTTTCGGAAATAGCTTGAAACAAGGTATACAACGCGTATTCCAGAAATCCATAATTAAAGGTTTGCCTCTATAGTCTTCCAGTTTCAATGAATCCACATTATGATTAATTACCTTCTTAAACGTTAAATCAGGGATCTTGTCGCCTATTTTTAATTTTTGTCCTTTCGTTTGAGCAACACAAAAAAATGTCAACAACATCCAAATGCTTAAATGTTTCACTTTAATAATTTTTAAATTGCTAGTGTATTTGTATAACCTAATATCAGTAGCCGGGATTTTGAACAAGGAATGGGTTTAATTGTATTTGATCGAAAGGAATTGGATATAGAACGTCTGTGTTTTGCCAATTTGGAGCTTTTAAATGCCCTAACTTATTATTAGCTTCATCTGTTCGTTTCAAATCAAACCATCTATGTCCCCATTCTGCAAATAGTTCAACTTTTCGTTCTTGTTCTATTGCTGACAATAATGTGGATTGATCATTTGCAGACGTATTTAATAAACCAGCCCTGTTTCGTATTACATTTATATCTGACTGACTATTTACTATATCTCCCAGATGGGCTCTTGCTTCGGCACGAATCAAAAATAATTCTGCTAACCGAAATACTACATAGTATTCTGTCGGAACTGGAGGGGTACTAGAGAAGTCGTAACCTTTTTTATATTTGTAAGGATAGTAGACCGTGAGACCATTCACATCGGCGCTATTGATCCATTTTTCTTTTCTTTGGTCTCCGGTTTCAAATGAATTTAACAAGGTATCAGTTAGTATATATCCAGGTTTGATAAATGAGAATGCTGGAATAAACATCTGTCCTTCTGCCGTATTACTTTTGTCGTCCATAAGTGACCATATTGTTTCTGGGGAATTTAAAAGAAAAGTATTAGTTAAGTCATTAGTCAAGGAATAGGTGCCGGTATTGATTATTTCTGTTGATTGTGATTCAGCTTTCGACCAATCTTTCTGAAACAAATACACCCTTGCAAGAAGTGCAGTTGCTGTCCATTTATTTGGACGAACTCGTCCGGAAGAAGGGTATATAGTGCTAAGAAGTGCCTTCGCCTCCAGTAAATCGTTTGTTATACGTTCATATATTTGAGTAACCGGTGTGCGAGCCAAACTTTGGTTTTCCTTGTAGTTCGTCGCAATTACTAATGGTACATCACCAAATAGATTTATTAAATAAAAGTAATTTAATGATCTTACAAGTAACGCTTCCCCTTTAATTTGCCTTTTTAAAGAATCTGTAACGGCCGCCCCGCTTAGCCCCTCTAAAATTGCATTGGCTTGATATATGTTCTTATATGCTGGTTGCCATAACGCTCCCGAGAGGTTGGAGTTTTCGGGTTCAATACTATTGATTCGGAACACGTCATCGGGACTGGGTGAATTTGTGTTAACTAATTCATCAGCAGATAAACCACCAAGTTTTGTCAAAGCTCCATTCATTATTATTGAATTATTAATAATTAATCGTTTGTATAAACCAGCGATTGCTGAGTTTGCAGACTGATCATTTTCAAAG
>DATCMY010000165.1:0-4968 GCA_036565505.1 Hanamia sp. | reverse complement strand
GAATAAGTATGAAAACTGGAAGAACTTAAAATTAAATAGTGCAGAAGAACAAGTATTTAATGACTATTATAAAATGTGCAAGTTTTAGTTGTTTTAATCAATTACAGTAAATTTCTTCTAAATGAAAAAAGTATTTCTTGGTGGTACCTGCAACGGCTCAGCATGGAGAGATGCATTGATAAAAGATCTAAGGATTGATTATTTTAAACCTTGTGCTGAACAATGGACTCCTGAAATGATGGAAGAAGAAATAAAACAAAGGGCTGAATGTGATTTTTGCCTCTATGTGATCACTCCAAAAATGACGGGAATGTACTCTATTGCTGAAGTGGTCGATGATAGTAATAAACGTCCGGAGAAAACAATTTTTTCTTTTATTTTGGAAGATGATGGCCAAACATTTTCTGAACACCAGGTAAAGTCTTTGGAGCAAACAGGTAAAATGATTCTAAAAAACGGGGGGCAATTCTTTACAACATTTGCTGAAATTGCTTACTATTTAAATAATCAATAAATCAATTTTATGTCTGCCTTACTTGACCGTTTTAACAGCCCGGGCTCCAAAAAAATATTATCACTTGATGGTGGTGGTATACGAGGAGCGCTTACATTAGGATATTTAAAAAAACTGGAAGATATACTTAAAGCGAAATTTGCTGACAAACCGGATTTTCGTTTGTCTGATTATTTTGATCTGATTGGTGGCACTTCTACCGGTGCAATTATTGCCGGGTCGCTGGCTATTGGTAAAACAGTAGACGAGATCACAAAGCTTTATATGGATCTCGGCGGAAAGATTTTTGGTGAAAAACGAACCTGGTGGAACCCGCTTGAAACCATGAAATGGCTAAAGGCTAATTACAATTATAAAGCCATGGAAGATGGACTGAAACTGGCTTTTGGCGATATTACTATGGGTAGCGAAGCCATTAAAACAGGTTTATGTATTGTATCAAAAAGAGCAGATACGAACAGTACATGGCCTTTGATCAATCATCCTAATGGGAAGTTTTATGATACCAAAGATGGGAAAAATAAAAATATTCCCCTATGGATGGCTGTTAGGGCAAGTACTGCGGCACCTACTTATTTTGCTCCCCAGATGATTGCGGTGATGGAGGATCAGCAGGCTGCATTTATTGATGGAGGATTAAGTATGTCCAACAATCCCTCATTGACTTTATTGATGATTGCAACTTTAAAAGGTTTCCCATTTCGTTGGCCAATGGGTGAAGAAAATATCCTGCTCGTTTCCATTGGAACAGGTAATGGTATCTTCAATAAAAAGTATAAAGAAATTGATGATGCCACGATACTTTCTTGGGCAGGCGATATTCCTGAAATGCTGATGCAGGATGCAAGTTGGCAAAACAGGATAATGCTTCAATGGCTTTCCCAATCGCCTACCTCTGAAAAAATGGATATGGAAATTGAAAATATGGATGGTGATTTGCTGGGAGGCACACCGCTTATTTCTTACCTGCGTTATAATTTCACTATTACAGAAAAAGATTTAAACAATTTAGGATTTGACAGAACATTTACTGCAGCAGATGTAAAAAGTATAACCGACATGAGTAATTCTGCCAACCGGCAATTGCTATACCAGATAGGATGGAAAGCTTCAGACACAATTAAGCCTGAGCATTTCGATAAGTTTTAAAGAATAATTATTAATTGATAAACTTTCGTGTGCATTTAACCTTTAGTGCGGGCCGGCAGGCTCACAGTTTTTAAAAAACTGTGAGTTCTTTTATTATCTTACAATTTCAGAATAATCCATTTTGGGTGTTGTTTCGTTACCAACGGATTTTTTGGTTACCGTTTTATAGGGGCCGAAATTAGCACATATTTTTATAAAATAATCTCCGGGTGCTACATCCGGAAACGAATAACCATCATCACCATAAACCGCCTTTTTCACGCCCTGAGCTTTATTAAGATTTGCAAAATCGAAATGATTATCATAAACTTTTGAATCTCTTATTATCTTCTTATTGGCAGATACGTCAGGAATAAGATATATAACTAAATTGTTAGGTATTTTTTCATTTTTTGAAGAATATAAATTCAATTGAAACTTATTATTATCCTCAGGTACAGAAGGCGGCTCTTTCTGAACAGGAGCGGCTTTACTGGATTTTAATTCATTATAATTTCTATTTAAAAGATCGTAATCGCCGTTTAATTTATCGTACTTGTTTTTCAAAGCCGCATAATCATTTTTTGAATTGTCCAAATCATTTTTTAAAGAAGTATTATCGTTCTTTAAAGTAGTAACCGTATTATTTAACGCAGCAAAATTATTATTCAAAGAAGTATACGTATTATTTAACTGGGCATAATTATTCACTGCACTAATGCTGTCATCATGTTTCAACTTTTCTAAAGCCTCCATATTTTTAATAAAGGTAACTTTCATCGAATCTGAGGATTCTTTCGACGAAGTCAATTCCTTTATCCTTTCATTCAGGTTTTTGATAGAGCTGTCGAGGAGTATATTTTGTTTTAATAAAGCTGATACTTTGCTGGTATCATTTTTATCGGTGCTTAACAAACTGATCCGTTGTTTAACGCTATCCAACTTTATAGAATCTCTTACTATACTTTGTTTTATTATTACAGTTTCTTTCTCCGCTTCATCTTTAGCTTTAAATGCTGTTTTTGTGGTAAAAAACCAGATCGCAACAGCTGCGATAACAGAAAAGATAAGAGATCCGGTAATTATCTTTACAGCTCTTTTCTTCGCTTTTACTCTTGCTGCTGCCAATGCAATTTCTTTTCTTCTTTTCTCACGATCATCTTTTATTAATGGCGTTAGTACATCATGCGAAAGCTCAATTGAATTGCCATCATCCCTTAGAAAATATTTCGCTTTTAATACGTCGATCCCCGGCAATAAGGTATTATCTATTTCATTCAATCCATACTTGGTTCGATAGCCTTCATCAGTAATTAATTTATCTTCTACAAATTCATTAACAGGTTTTGATAAAGCATCGTTTACAGCTTTATTTGCTTCGGTTAAAACTTCATCGTAAATAGATCGCAGAATAATTTCTTTAGGATATTTATTTAAAAATTCTGAAGAAATTTTATTGCCACCTTCGATGATTCTTTCTTTATCAATATAAGAACATACCTGGCTTAAAAGCGATGGTTCAATTTCCATCACATCATAGCTTCTATTCTTATCTTTTTCATTGATAAAAAATCCAACAATTTTATTTGCTTCTACTGTATCAATATTTTCTCTCCACGTTTTGGTAATAACGTCATACGCCTGGTTGCCATTCATTGGCATTAATCTAAACCTGGAATATTTTATGGATGGAATTCTTGAAGTGATGTTTTCAAATTCAGGAAGAAATTCTTCCCTGAAGGAAAAGAGGATTTTTATTTTTTGACTGCTGTAACTATAATCAATTTGGTCTTTTTCGTTAAGAAATTTTTCTTTTAATTTCTCAGGAATGGAATTTTCAATAAGATCCGCCAGTTCTTCCCAGAAATGATTTATTTCCTTACCTGCAAAACGGGGACTTCTTTTTGCCAGTGTAAAGATCTCTTCAAACTGATCGAAAATTAAAATAGGCGTAACACTTTTCCATAATTGTTCTTTATGAAAATATTCCCATAATGTTTCATCTTTTGGATACGATTCTACTTTAAAACCATATTTATCAATTTCTGATTTTAAAATATTTTTTATTTGTGTTACCAAATCGGGGCTATCCTCATTAAACTCAAGCCGTATACGGAAAGGAAGGCAATAATCTTTTCGCAAACGCGGAAAAACGCCGGCATTTAATAATGATGTTTTACCGGTCCCTGATTTACCAAAAACTATGGTAAGTGTATTTGCTTTTACAAGATTTGTTAAACGATCAATCTCTTCATCCCTGCCATAAAAAATATCGGACTGTGCTTCGCTATAAGATTGTAATCCTATAAACAAAGAAGCATCCTGTTTTTGTAAAGGCTCAATAGTTGTTGATTGCATAGTTTTCGGTTATGATAAATTGAGCGTATCTCTTATTTGATTAATAAATTCCTGTCCCGGATTTCCTGCAGGAACTTTGCCTATACTTAATTCAGAAAAATATTTTGGAACATTGTTATCATAAGGATTAGTATCATCAATCACAACCGGCATTAAATATTTACCCGTGTTGCCATCTATTTTTCTGAAAGTATTTACATTGTCTGCCGTAAACCATTCCAGTTGTACATATCCATCTTTATGCAGTAAACTATTTGCAGAAATAAGCGGGATAAACAGATCGGCAGATTTTATATTTTTTGCGATCTCAGTTTTAAAATCATCACCGGGAACAATCTCACGGTTATCGTACCAGCAGGTAACATTATTAATTCCTTCAATTGCTTTTTTAAGATTCTCAACCGCTTCTTTATCTTTTACCGTATAGCTTAAAAAAACCATTTTATTTTTTACTGATGATGGATTTTTTTGTTTCCAGCGACTGGTAAGTTCTTCAACAAAATCTTTGGTATCGCCTTCGTATGTTACCACATCATAATTTTTCAAAAATTCATATTGTTTTTTTCTTTCTTCCGACATATCATTTACAACAATAATTGTTCTTTTACTGCCCCAGTCATGCATAGGTTCGTTAGACAAAAGACGAAGAATAAAGCGCACCATCCAATCCGGGAAAGCGCATCCAAGAAATAACAGGTTTTTATTTTTTAAAGCGTTTATAATATTAGCAGAATTTTTTATTCTCTCTTTAAAGTGACCTGTATATTCCAGCATATCTTCTTCGCTCAATGCAGGGTCAACGGTATTAAGCAACGAACCAAAAACATTAAACACAAAAGGAGCCTTTAGTTTATCAAGATCATCTGCATCGGAAAATGGTTCGTTAATGGAAAAATTTATTGACGTAGCTGTTTGTTTTCTTATAGCACTTAAATTATTTTCCAGCACATTATTATATACAGCAGTGT